>NZ_JBHZCY010000010.1:0-141000 GCF_042786665.1 Kitasatospora sp. NPDC059146
CCCACGCGCCGAGCACCTGCCGCTCGTGATCCGACAACACCAGCTCGGCCAGCCTCGGCCCAGGACGTCCCATGCACTGACCAACGACGGATCAAGGACTCAGGACACTAGAACCCAAGTCCGGGCCTTCGACGGTGGCCGTACTCAGTTGGTGCCGCCGCCCTTGAGCCATGTGTCACTGATGTCGAGCGTCTGCGGAACGACTTCTGGGTACCGGTCTGCGAGGTACTCCTGCTCGATCTCCTCGCCGGTTCGCCGATCCATGACGGTCTTCACACCACTCAACTTCATCTTCTTCAGGGTGCCGATGGACTCGCCTGTGACGAGGGCGTTGAAGGCCTTGATGGCTTGGGCCGACTGCTGCACGCTGTCCCGACTGACGACTCCGCGGTTCACGTTGATCATGGTGTTCGTGTAGAGGGCTCGGGGGTCTTTGCCGACGAGCTCTTGACTGGCTTCACCGATGCCGTCGAAGAACGAGTTCGCCACGTGCTCCGGCCATTCCTCAGTGATGATCTTGTAGGCGACGACCAGTCCGGTCGCGCTGGCGTGACACTGCTTGCCCTTCCCTACCATGCGGACGATCAGGGCTTCCTCGATCGGCCACCTGACCACCAGCTCTTGCAGCTTTTCCGCCGTTAGCCGGCCGGTGGTCCACCGGGTCCAGTGGAGCAGCGCGCTGCGGTTGGCGAGGACCTTCAGGGCCGCTGCGTATACGTTGGAGTTGGCCTGCTTCATCTCGGTGATCTGCGCGACGAAGTCTCCCGCGGTGCGGATGCGGCCGCCATCGATCGCGGCGAAGGTGTCCGGGTTGAGGTTGTACGTCACCTGGGCGGTCACCGTGGCACCAGTCTCGATGATCGCGGCGGCACGGTGCTGCCCGTCGATCAGACAGCCGTGCCAGTCGAGCGCGAACCCCTGGTGTGTGGTGCGGTACTGGCCGTTGCGCAGAATTTCCTTGAATTTGTCCACATTGGATCGCTTCAGGGGGACACGGTTGCATGTCCTCTTACTCATCCAGCTGCTGCACTTGTCGGGGGTCACTTCGGCGATCTCGGTGTAGACGGGCGGACTGGAGCGGACTTCATCGGCCATGCTGCAATCTCCTTCTCGGGGCGTGGTGAAGAGATTTGCGCGACTCGAATGCGTTCGTCGGCTCCTCGTCTCGCTTCCCTCAGGGCGAGGCTAGAGGCGGATACCGTCAGATAGTGTTCGAAGTCGACTATTGAGAATAGATGATCAGTCTCATCTAGCATGATGTCGCAAATGTTGAGAACTTGGATCGACTGTGATCGCAGGCAGGTGCTTCTTTCGAAAGTGCGGGATCGAAGGCAGCCCGACGTTCGCGGTTGCAATGCGCGGGCGGGTGCAGTGCGAAAGGGGCGAAGCATGACCGCGCTCGATCAGCAGTAGCCGGCCGAGAACAGGACTGGTGCGGAGTTGGAGAATTCGGGAAGGCGTCATGGAAATGAGAGCCGCAGGCTGCGAGCTGTATGGCGGGTGGTGGAGATGGAGTACGGCATCTGACAGCTTTCCCAGAATTTCAAGGAATAGCTGTTCGGCACGATGGGCCAGTCGCGAGATTAGCTGGGGCATCATGTGTGCGGCTGTGGGGCCGCACCATAAGGATGGATGGTCCGCCTCGGTTCTGCGGGTGTCCTAGCGCCGGGCGTTGCGGGCCGTCCTGTGGTGGCATTCGGTCCAAGGTGGGCAGGCGTATTCCAACCTCCCCTCGCCGATGTCATCCATGACTGGCATGGGTAAGTCGTCGAGCGTAGGTCAATGGTCGGAGAGCTGTTCGGTGGGCGTTGATCTGCGCTATTCCACTCGAATTCGGACAAGACGCCGTTGGCGGGTCCGCGTGGAGCCAGAGGGCCGTGGCTTCGGCGGCGGCAGGCTCGGCGACCTCTCCTCGCCGCGAGCGCTACCCGGTCGGCGCTCGCACATGAGTCCGCCTGCCCGCTTGAGCCGAACCCGATCAAGGGCGGGTCGAACAGCGGCCTGCTCTGGCCGGCCTGCCGGACGTTCGAGGGTTTGTGCATCGACTTGGCGGCCGCCCGGGGGTGGGGGCGACCCGATCAAGGGAGCGCTCCGAGCGGCGCTGCCGGAGGAGTCCGGGGAAGGGGCTTGTGCATGACAGCGGGGTCGGAGGTTGTGGATGGACAACGACGAAGGCCCGGGCCGCTGAGCGGTCCGGGCCTTCGTGAAGGCGGAGGATACAAGATTCGAACTCGTGAGGGATTGCTCCCAACACGCTTTCCAATTCTCCCTAACCCCGTCCGCAGGGGTTCACACTCGTCCTGACCTGCGGCGGAGCGAACCGCTGGGCGGCGGCTGAACCTGGTCGGACAGGGGAGAACGAGACCAAAACTGAGACCAGACACGGCTCCTCGCCGGCATCAATCGGGCGCTTGTCGATCGGTCGCCAGGTCGCGCTGAGGCACGTGCGTGGTCGATGGCTCGGCGGCGATCTCGCGACCCTGAAGGCCACGCCTACGACGGGCCTCTCGCACGTGCCCGTGGCTGGGCCTCATCCGTCAGGCGTCTACCGATGCAGCGCAAGGACACCGCTCACGGTGCCACTGACAGACGCGACGAAGATGAGCAGCCGGTAAGGACAGCGCTGCACCGTCAGCCGCATGCCGCCGATGCGAACGTCGAGGAACGGGTGGGCCGGACGAGGATGGGGCATGTGGACCTCCGAGCTGCAATCGATTCGGTATGGTCCGATCACAGCAGGTAGGGGCATGGATGCGGCAGGCCGCAACCGCACCTTGCGTCACTCGACCGCACGTTGCTTGACGCGCAACAACGGGAAGGGGATGAGAAATGACGCAGAGTCAGCGTCCAGGGCGACGTGGTCTTGCCGAGCTCGATGAGAAGCTGCCCGAGCCGGAGCGCCGTTGCGCACAGCGGTTGCGGTATCTGCGTGACCGGATCGGTCTGTCTTCCGAGGAACTGGCTCGCAGGCTTAGCGCCGATCTGCTGCACGTGGACAAGACTCGGCTCTCGAAGTATCTGAACGGCCGAGACGTCCCGCGCCGAGAGTTCGCTGTCCGGATTCACCAGGTCCTGGCCGAGCAGGAAGGCGGCGAAGTTTCGCTTGAGGAGGTCGCGCAGACCCGGAGGGTGATGTATGAGGCGGCCCGGGCTCGGAGTCCGCTGCAGGCCCGGGAGTTCGAACTTGCTGAGGCGCGGGAGGAGATTGAGCGCCAACGCCGTGTCACCCGCGAGCAGCTCGGTGAGCTCCGGGAGGAGCTGAGAGCAGAGCGTTGCAAGCGCCAGGCAGCAGAGGAGGCCCTCGCCGACCTCGACGTTCACGCACGGGACGAGGTGCGGGCGCTGACTGAGCAACGCGATGCCGCTGAGCGTCGTGTGGCTGACCTTGAGCAACAGATCCAGCAGACTGAGGCGGTCCTTCGGTTGCAGGGCCGCGACGCACGCGCAATGGAGGATCTGGCGAGTGCTACCGACGCCGAACTCGTGCTGCTCGGCCAGGCAGACACCGCCAGCATGGGCGATCTTTACCAGATACTTGTTAGCTGGCGTGACTACGACCAGGATGACCAGGCCGACCTGCTGCTGGAACGGCTCGCGGTCAGCGGCGACGTTACGCTGATCTTTGGGCTGTATGAGATGTTCCTCAACAAGGAGCGGAAGCTCGATGCGTCACGAATTTTGGCCGCGACAGCCCGAGCGCAAGATCCGGTGGCTCTGTTCTACTTCACCAGGAGCCTGGAGCTTCCCGACTCCAAGGAACTACGACCTCACGACTCTCCCCTCACCAGGTGGTCCCCTCTCGAAAGTCTGGAACTTGCCCTCAATCCGTCGCCTGCTGTGCGGTGGGTCCGTGATCTGCCGGGCACGCTCGTCCTGCACGCGCCGACAGAGTCGATCCTGCGGTTCCATCGGGCGTGCCAAGAGAACGGTGCGGATGCCCTGGGGGCGAGTCTTCGCAATCACGTCCTGAACGGTTGTCCCGAAGGGTGGAATTCCGGCGATCCGCGCGAGGTCGAGTTCTACAAGCTGGCGCGGGCGGAGGCGGAGCAGCGCGAGCGCGAGCGCAAGTACCGCCGCAGTTGGATGGCTCGGTGGTTGGAACGATAAAGATGAGCGCATACGTGGCGGGTGCACCAGCATGTCACCCGTCTCGGTGAAGCGTTTCGCCGCGCGCCCGCCGTTCTGGGCTCTGCAAGCTCACATAGTGCTTAGCACGCGCGTACAGCAGGTCAGCCCCACCTGTGCACTGGAGGCTCATGAGATCCCAGACACTTCTAATCCGTTGCTTGAGTGTGGTCAGCCGCAGGTGGATATTGGACGTCTCTCAGATCTAGTTGGAGGTGCTCGGCAGGTGGCAAGTTTTAGTGGGCAGACTAACGATTTTCCGCGAGCCAATAGTGAACCTGAAAGTCTGCTTCTCCAGGCAATTTTTACCGTGCATAAAAGGGAGGGTCGCTGGCCGAGTTCTAAGAAATTGGATCGGCTGCTCCAGAAGTCTGGTACGTCGCTCCGCTCGGTGGCGGCTGGATTGCCCGATGGGCTAGTCGATGGAATCCCCGATGGGCTGGGCGCTAAGGTCTCATCGATGGACGAAGTCCGTCTGACCCTGGCGGGGGTTGCTAACTGCGCGGGATCGGACGGAGTTCTGCTGCTATTTCTGCAGATTTTGCGAGACGCTGCGAAGAAGGAGAAGGACGCGGCGCGTTGGAGCTCTGAGCGCATCGGTTTCAGTCCCTCGGAAAGTGACGATGTTGCGGCCGTGTGTCGAGGTCTGGAGTTTAGGAATCCTGTGGATTTCTTGATGGATGTCATGCGGCCCGAGCCGTGGTGCACTGGCGCCGCAAGGAGTGGCGGCTGGGAGGTCTTTGTCCCAGCGCGTGTTTCCGTGGACAGTAGAATCCGCTTCTTTGCTGGCGCTCAAGACTTTCAGGATTACTGGCTCAGGAGAAAGAATTTCGTCGAAAATTATCACTCGTTGCGTCAGAGGAGGGACCTGGAGGGCTTGCATCCGGAGATCCTCTCGGTTGCGGGTTCGCTGTGGAGCGATGGGCATTTTTCGCAGGCCGTGCTAGCCGTTTTTCGCCATATTGAATTCCGCGTTCAAAACGCAACCGGAGAGCTTTCCGAGTCGGGGCAGTCCTTGATGGCCAAGGCATTTTCTGATCCGATCCAGGGGGTCGATGTGCGGAGGGCTGATGGAATGTCCGGGCAGAGTGAGCAGGCTGGTTTCAAGTTCCTTTTCATGGGAGCTATGGCTGGTTTGCGGAATCCGCGGGCGCATGGCGGTCATTCGGAGGAAGGAGAATCCGAATCGTACGAGGCAATCGCCTTTGGAAGCCTACTGCTCCGACGTCTAGATCTCGCTGCTCGGCGTGGGACTACCGCAACCTCGTGAGCCAGTCGCGGATGGTTCCTTCCTGCATGGTTTGGCCGACGGCCTCATAAGAGCTCGTGACACGATCTTGCTGGTCGTTGTTGGCGGGGCGTGACCGATGTGACGATTCGTCCGTTCGTGATGGTGTGAGCAAATGCGCGGCCACCCCGGCTTCGACCGGGCCGCGTGCAGGGTGGCATCCTGCCCGGCCTGGAGCGAGGACTCGAAGGCGCGGCTGTCGGCGACGAGGTGGATATCGTCCTTGAGTCGGAGGACGCTTACGGCGAATACCTCAACGAGCTGGTCACCACCGTCAACCGCGATTCCTTCGATGGGGCGGAGTTGGAGGTGGGCGTGCAGCTCAAGCTCTCCACCTCCGATGGCGAGACCCGGCTCGTCACCATCCACGACATCAGCGGCGACGACGTGACCATTGACGCGAACCACCCGCTGGCCGGGCAGCGAGTGCGCTACGAGGTGAAGGTCCTCGCCATCCTTGACGCCACCAACGACGAGATCACCAACCGCCCGCCTCAGAGCAGCAATTAGGACCACGCGGGGGGTCGGTTTGCACGGCCCCCAGCCCCCTGGCTTCCCGTCAATGACAGAAATCGGACAACGTTCGATCCCGACCTCCCGACCCGCAGGCCCGGCTGCTTCGGCCGTTACGGCCAGATGCCGATCAGCGCCGGTTCAGGCCGGAGCGTGATTCCGGTTGCAATCTCGACCTGCGTCGAAAGTTCGGTGAGGGCGTGGGCGAAGCCCGTTGCGGTCGCTCCGTCGTGGGCGGTGAGGGTGAGGGTGCGGCGTTCCGAGCAGCGGATGCCGTCTGCGATCTTGTAGCCGGGCCGGTAACCGGTGTGCTCCAGCAGCCAGCCGGCGCTGGCCCGCAGCTGCCCGTCGCTGTCGGTGTGGACCGGGCAGTCGGCAGCTGACCAAGGGTCTGTCCAGTGAACGGTGTAACTCGGTTGGGTTGAGTTAACGGCGGCCGGCGGAGAGTCGGCCCTCGAAGGCGATCTCGAAGGCGTTCAACGCGGCCTTCCAGCGGGTCATCCAGCGCTTTCGGCCGTCACCGGTCGGGTCGAGGGACACGATCGCCATGTAGACGCACTTCAACGCGGCCTGCTCGTTCGGGAAATGCCCGCGCGAGCGGACGGCCTTGCGGATCCTGGTGTTGACGGACTCGATCGCGTTCGTGGTGCAGATGACCCGGCGGACCTCGACGTCGAAGCTCAGGAACGGCACGAACTCCGCCCAGGCGTTCTCCCAGAGCCGCACGATCGCGGGATACTTCTTCCCCCAGGCCTCGGTGAACTCCACGAACCGCTCCAGGGCGGCGTCCTCGGTCGGAGCCGTGTAGACGGGCTTGAGCGCCTTGGAGATCTTGTCCCAGTCCTGCCGGGCCGCGTAGCGGAACGAGGCCCGGATCAGGTGGACGATGCAGGTCTGGGTGACGGCCTGCGGCCAGACCGCGGCGATGGCGTCCGGCAGGCCCTTGAGACCGTCGCAGACGACCATGCACACGTCCGCGACGCCGCGGTTCTTGATCTCGGTCAGGACGTGCAGCCAGTACTTGGCGCCCTCGCCGCCGTCGCCGGCCCACAACCCGAGGATCTCGCGGGTGCCCTCGACCGTGACCGCCAGCGCCACGTAGATGGGCCGGTTGGCGACCTGGCCGTCGCGGAGCTTCACGTGCACGCAGTCGATGAAGACCACCGGATAGACCGGATCGAGCGGCCGGTTCTGCCACTCGGCCATGCCCTCGATCACCTGGTCCGTGATCGTGGAGATGGTCTGCTTGGATACTTCCGCGCCGTAGACCTCGGCCAGGTGCGCGGAGATCTCCCCGTGCGTCAGACCGCGGGCGGACAGCGAGAGTACCATCTCGTCAACTCCGGACAGCCGCCGCTGGCGCTTGCGGACCAGCTGCGGCTCGAACGAGCCTTCCCGGTCGCGGGGGACGTCGATCTCGACCGGGCCGACCTCGGTCAGCACGGTCTTCGACCGGATGCCGTTGCGCGAGTTCCCGCTGCCGGCCCCTGCCGGGTCGTGCTTCTCGTAGCCGAGGTGGTCCGTCATCTCGCCCTCGAGAGCGGACTCCAGGATCTTCTTCGTGAGCTGCTGGAGCAGGCCTCCGGCGCCGGTGAGCTGCAGCCCGCTCGCTCGGGCCCGGTCGACCAGCTGCCCGATCAACTGGTCGTCCAAGGCGTCCGGCTGCAACTCCACCGGCTTCGCTGCCTCGACGGCCGCGGCCGAGACGGTCACTTCCTTCATCAGGTGCTACTTCCTTGATCGGGAGTTACACCGTTCTTTGTACAGACCCCAGCACCCTGCCAGAGGATCGGTCCCCAGCGGGTGGGAATGCGATGGTTCGGCCAGAGAGCCTGCGGGCGCGGGCGTGCCTATTCGTCGTGGCCGTGAGCCTGTCGGTGGTGGCGGAAGTACTCCGCTCTCTCCGGGATGGCCGCTGGGCATCGCCGACCCACGAGGCGTCCGGCTGCGGCGGCAACAGTACTTCCCTCGTCTGTGAGGCGGCTTCGGATGACGCCCTCGGAGTCAACGAAGATGTCGCCGAGCTCGAACATCTGGTCGCAGCCGAACGTGCAGGCCAGCATTCCGATGGCGAGATCGCGCCGTTCGTCCTCGCTTGCCTCGGCCCGGCGTTTGATATGCGCGGCGCGGAGGTAGGCCGCTGGATAGGTCTCCCCACACAGTGCGCATGGGGCAGCCGTGCGGTTGTTGAGCAGCCACTGGCGGAGCTGAGGTTGCTCCCGGCGGGCGCTACCCAGCCGAGCGGTATCGGTGGGCCCTTCCAACAGATGAGTCGGGAAGGTCAGCGACCACGGCTCGGCCGCCTCGGTGGAACTGCCAGCGCCCAATTCCGCGGGCAGGGTGAAGTGCAATGCTCTCGCGGAGGGGCAGACCTCCGGCGCAGGCTCCGGGAGCCAGTCGCGACCGCGTGAGATGAAGGCATGGGAGTCGCTGATCTGGTGGACGATCCGGACCAGGACCTGGGCGTCGTCTGCCGCGTCGGTACCGGGGGTGAACATTGCGAGGCCGTCGGTGCTGTCGCCGCAACGCCAGATCGCCTCAGTCATCTGTAGGTCGATCCACTGTGTTCCCAGCCAGTGTTCCCTGCGTCGCTTCTTGGACCCGGTTGACGTGAGTGCGAGCTCGGCTTCTAGAGCGAGCACTGGGTACTGGCCCCAGACGATGATGTACTCGCCCTCCACTGTCTTGGTCGCGAGCCGGGCAAGCTGCGGGAGGACCTGCGGAAGCGGCTGGGCGTCGGCTGGATGGTGGTGGGCTGGACAGGACCTGCCGGGTTCTGTGCGGATGAGGAAGTGCTCGTTGACCAGGTCGAACAGGGAGCACACCGCGATCTCAGAAAGTCGGCCGCAGCACGGGGTGGCGCGAACGGTCAGTACCAGCGGATGGCCAGTTTGGTAGGGCCTTCCCTTCGCCCGGATGAGGCGCCCGTTGAGTGCACGGTTCTCCACCAGGCCTGCGCGGAATTTGCCGCGGGCGACCATCTCCTTGATGTCGAGGGCCGTCATCGTCCGCGCCATCTCGTCGTCTCGATCGACGTGGCGTTCGCCATGCTGTGACTCGGCCGGTTCGAGACCGGCCAGGGCATAGGCGGGCCGGTACGTGCAGCCCTGAACACCTGGGCTGGTCAGCCACGCGCTGGGTTGGCGCGCGTGTGGGATGCGCAGGCCGAGGGCGGGTAGGTCGTCCGCCGGCAACAGATGTGCTGGGCGATCGGCCTCCGAGTATCGCGGGAGGTCGAGGAGCGCGCGGTCGGCTGGTAGGTAGTGCGGAGCCACTGGGCAACCGTATCGGTCCGTGTGCGGCGGCAACTGCAACCAAAACTGCAACCACGACACGAAGAAGGCCCCGACCGGAAACCCGGTCGGGGCCTTCAACTGCCTTGCTAGGCAAAGGCGGAGGATACGAGATTCGAACTCGTGAGGGGTTGCCCCCAACACGCTTTCCAAGCGTGCGCCCTAGGCCTCTAGGCGAATCCTCCGTGGGAGAGCTTAGTACATGTTTCGGGGTGCTCGCGACCAGCTGTCCCGCAGGCTGAGGGGTGGGGGTGGCCTGTGGATCGTCGGGGCCGGGATCCGGTACTGTGGGGGTCAGCCCCTCGTGTGGCGTCATCTCTCTGAACCCCCCCAGGGCCGGAAGGCAGCAAGGGTAGGAGGGCTCTGGCGGGTGCACGAGGGGTCTTTGCGTTCCCGAGGGCGTGTGGGCCGTGGGGAGAGCGGGGCCGGGGTGAAGGGGCGACGCGTTTGTCCGTCCGTCCCGATATCGTCGGGGGTGTGTCCCTAGCCCTGTACCGCCGCTACCGCCCCGAGACCTTCGCGGAGGTCATCGGGCAGGAGCACGTGACCGCTCCGCTCCAGCAGGCCCTGCGCAACAACAGGGTCAACCACGCGTACCTGTTCAGCGGGCCGCGCGGCTGTGGCAAGACGACGAGCGCGCGCATCCTGGCCCGTTGCCTGAACTGCGAACAGGGGCCGACGCCGACGCCCTGCGGGGAGTGCCAGTCCTGTCGGGACCTCGCGACCGGTGGGCCCGGCTCGATCGACGTGATCGAGATCGACGCCGCCTCGCACGGTGGTGTGGACGACGCGCGCGAGCTGCGTGAGCGGGCCTTCTTCGCGCCGGTGCACAGCCGGTACAAGATCTTCATCCTGGACGAGGCGCACATGGTGACCTCGGCCGGGTTCAACGCGCTGCTCAAGGTAGTCGAGGAGCCGCCGGAGCACCTCAAGTTCATCTTCGCGACCACCGAGCCGGAGAAGGTGATCGGGACGATCCGGTCCCGCACCCACCACTACCCGTTCCGGCTGGTCCCGCCCGGCACCCTGCGCGACTACCTGGCGGAGGTCTGCGGCCGCGAGGGCATCCAGGTCGAGGACTCGGTGTTCCCGCTGGTCGTACGGGCCGGCGCGGGCTCGGTGCGTGACTCGATGTCGGTGATGGACCAGCTGCTGGCCGGTGCCGCCGAGGGCGGCGTGACGTACCAGATGGCGACGTCGCTGCTCGGGTACACCGACTCGGCGCTGCTGGACGAGGTGGTGGACGCCTTCGCCGCGCAGGACGGCGCGACGGTGTTCCAGGTGATCGACCGGGTGGTCGAGGGCGGGCACGACCCGCGCCGCTTCGTCACGGACCTGCTGGAGCGGCTGCGTGACCTGGTGATCCTCGCCACCGTGCCGGAGGCCGGGGAGAAGGGGCTGATCGACGCCCCGGCGGACCGGGTCGCGGTGATGCAGGCGCAGGCGGACGCCTTCGGCGCGGCCGAGCTGAGCCGGGCCGCGGACATCGTCAACACCGGGCTGACCGAGATGCGTGGCAACGCGGCGCCCCGGCTCCAGCTGGAGCTGATCTGCGCCCGGGTGATGCTGCCGGGCGCGTACAGCGACGAGCTGTCGTTGCAGGCGCGCTTGGACAAGTTGGAGCGCCGGGCCGCGGCGGGAGGCTTCGCCGCACCGGCCGGGATGGCACCGATGGCACCGATGGCACCGGTGGCCGGGGTGGCCCCGATGGCGGCCCCCGTGGCCGTTGCGACGGCGGCGCTGGCGGTCCCCCAGGCTGCCCCGACGGCGCCCCCCGGGGCCCATCCGACGGCGGCGCGCGCGCTCCCCCAGGCTGCCCCGCCGGTGGAGGTGCCCGCTCCGGTGCCCGCGCCGGTCGTGGCGGCCCCCGCCCCCGCGCAGGCCCCGGCACCCCCGGCCCCGGCCGGGCCCGCTCCGGGCGCCTGGCCGATCGCGCGCAGCTTCCCGCCCGCCGGTGGCGCACCGGCCCCCGCTGCTGCTGCCGCCCCCGTGCCGCAGCCGCAGGCCGTCCCGCAGCCCGCGCCGACCCCGGCCCAGCCGGCCCCCGCCCCCACCCCCGCCCCCGCGGGCGCCCCCGGCGGTCAGCCGTCCGCGGCCGCGCAGCAGGGCGCCGGGCAGGTCCGGCAGCTGTGGCCGCAGATCCTGGAGGCGGTGAAGAACCGCCGCCGCTTCACCTGGATCCTGCTCAGCCAGAACGGCCAGGTGGCCGGGTTCGACGGCAGCGTGCTCCAGGTCTCGTTCATCAACGCCGGTGCCCGGGACAGCTTCGTCGGCAGCAACAGCGACGACGTGCTGCGCCAGGCGCTGTCGGACGCGCTGGGCGTGGACTGGCGGATCGAGTGCATCGTCGACCCGCCGGGCGGCGTGGGTGCGCCGGCGGCGGCCCCGGCCCCGGCCGGCGGCGGCTGGGGGGCCCCGGCCCGTCCGGCGGCCGCCGCCCCGCCGGCGGCGGCTCCCGCCCCGGCGCAGGCCGCGGTGCAGGCCCCGCCGCAGGCGCAGGCCCCGGTCCAGGCGCCGCCCCGGCCGCAGGTGCAGGCTCCCGCGCCGGTGCAGGCCCCGCCGCCGGTGGCGGCGCCCCCGGCCCGCCCGGTGCAGTCGGTGCGGCCGGAGGACGACATCCCGGAGGAGGACGACCCGGACCTCAACGAGGAGACGTTCTCCGGCCAGGACCTGATCATCCGCGAGCTGGGGGCCACGGTGCTGGAGGAGATCCACCACCGCGGCAACTGAGCGCTCCCCGGGAGCGGGGCCACGGCATCCGCCCCGGGCCCGTAGGCTCGACCGTGACGTACGACGAACCGTGTGACAGCAAGGAGTGAGCCGTGTTCCCCGGTGGTGGTCAGCCCAACATGCAGCAGCTGCTCAAGCAGGCGCAGAAGATGCAGGAGGAGCTCGCGAAGGCCCAGCAGGAGCTGGCCGAGGCGAAGGTGAACGGTACGGCGGGCGGCGGCCTGGTCGAGGCCACGGTGACGGGTTCGGGCGAGCTGGTGGCGCTGACCATCGCCCCGGCGGCCGTGGACCCGGAGGACACCGAGACCCTGGCCGACCTGGTCCTGGCGGCCGTGCGGGACGCCAACCAGGCGGCCCAGAAGATGCAGGCCGAGCGGATGGGCCCGCTGACCCAGGGCCTGGGCGGCGGCGGCATCCCCGGCCTGCCGTTCTAGGGAAACCCCGGCCGTGATCCCCGCCGCGGGGGTCGACGGTCTGGAGTTCAGACGGCGGACCCATGTGATTTCTGTGGGAGTCGGGCGTCGGGCGGTGTGTCCGGCGCCCGATTCGTTGGATGATGGCACCGGGGCACCTCCGACCAGGAGCACCACCGGACCATCCGAGGGAAGGCGCGACGTTGTACGAGGGCGTGGTTCAGGACCTGATCGACGAACTGGGCAGGCTGCCCGGCGTCGGGCCCAAGAGCGCCCAGCGGATCGCCTTCCACGTGCTGCAGTCCGACCCGGTCGACGTGCGCCGTCTCGCGCACGCGCTGCTGGAGGTCAAGGACAAGGTCCGGTTCTGCGCGGTCTGCGGCAACGTCGCGGAGGCCGAGCGGTGCCGGGTCTGCCTGGACCCGCGGCGCGACCTCGGCGTCATCTGCGTGGTCGAGGAGCCCAAGGACGTCGTCGCCATCGAGCGCACCCGTGAGTTCCGCGGCCGCTACCACGTGCTGGGCGGCGCGATCAGCCCCATCGAGGGCGTCGGCCCGGACGACCTGCGCATCCGCGAGCTGCTCGCGCGCCTCGCGGACGGCACGGTCGCCGAGCTGATCCTGGCCACCGACCCCAACCTGGAGGGGGAGGCGACCGCCACCTATCTGGCCCGGCTGTGCAAGCCGATGGGCCTGAAGGTGACCCGGCTGGCGAGCGGACTGCCCGTCGGCGGGGACCTGGAGTACGCGGACGAGGTCACCCTCGGTCGCGCCTTCGAAGGGAGACGACTGCTCGATGTCTGACCGGACGATCAACCAGCAGCCCCACGGCTCCCCGCAGCCGGAGGCCGGGGCGACCGCCCCGCACACCCACGGCCACGGCTCCGAGCCGGACGACTTCGCCGTGCAGATCGCCGACTCGGTGGAGAGCTTCGTGCTCGCCGTCACCGAGGTCGCCAAGGGCGACGAACCGGGCAGCGCGGTCTCGCTGCTGCTCCTGGAGGTCTCGCAGCTGCTGCTGGCCGGCGGCCGGCTGGGCGCGATCGAGGACGTCGTCCCCGAGGACCGCTTCGAGCCCGACGCCGGGCCGGAGCCGGACGGCGAGCAGCTGCGCGAGCGCCTCGCCGTGCTGCTCGCGCCGATCGACGTCTACCACGAGGTCTTCGACCCGTACGGTCCGCCGGAGAAGCCGAACGCCTTCCGGATCTCGGACGACCTGGCCGGCGTGGTCAGCGAGCTCCAGCACGGCCTGACCCACTACCGCGAGGGCCGGGTCAGCGAGGCGCTGTGGTGGTGGCAGTTCTCGTACCTCTCCAACTGGGGCACGACCTGCACGGCGGTGCTGCGGGCGCTGCAGTCGCTGATCGCCCACGTCCGGCTGGACAGTCCGATCGGTGCGGCGCCGGACGGCGCGGACACCGACGACGACGGGCTGACCGACGAGCAGTTGGAGCAGCAGGCGGGCGACCTGATGGAGGCCGAGCTCGGCCTCGGCCGGTAGGCGGCAGGTAGCCGGCCCTCGGCCGCAACCGAGGGCCGCAACCCAGGGCCGCAACCGAGGGCCGCAACCCAGGGCCGCACCGAGGGCAGTATGCGAAGGCCGCAACCGAAGGCCGCCGCCGGGGATCGCGGCGGCCGTCGGCGATTGTGACGAATGCCTCAGCAATCCCCCCGGAAAAGAAATCCGGCCGGGGTACCCGGTATTCGTCCGGGAATTCTTCGGAACGGCGCCCGGTGTCCCGCAGACCTGCCGGTGGCACCGCCCGAACCGCCGCCCACGTGCTGAAACAGCCGTCTCATCATATGGAAAGCGCCGGTCAGGGCACCCCTGCTCGGTAGACTGGCGCGGACCGCACCCCCCTTTCCCCCGGGGGGTACGGGGGCCTGGAGCCCCCGGAAAACGACACTAGTCGAGGAGCGCACGTGGGCCTTGTCGTGCAGAAGTACGGCGGCTCATCCGTTGCGGATGCCGAAGGCATCAAGCGCGTTGCCCGCCGAATCGTTGACGCCAAGAAGGCCGGCCATGAGGTCGTCGTCGTGGTGTCCGCGATGGGCGACACGACGGACGAGCTCATCGAACTCGCGGAGCAGGTGTCACCGCTTCCTGCCGGCCGTGAGTTCGACATGCTGCTGACCGCTGGAGAGCGCATCTCCATGGCGCTGCTGGCCATGGCGATCAAATCCCTGGGGCACGAGGCCCAGTCCTTCACGGGGAGCCAGGCCGGTGTCATCACGGACTCCGTCCACAACAAGGCACGCATCATCGACGTGACGCCGGGTCGCATCCGCACCGCCCTGGACCAGGGCAACATCGCGATCGTGGCCGGCTTCCAGGGCGTGTCCCAGAGCAGCAAGGACATCACCACGCTGGGCCGCGGCGGTTCGGACACCACCGCCGTCGCGCTGGCCGCCGCGCTCAAGGCCGAGGTCTGCGAGATCTACACCGACGTGGACGGCGTGTTCACCGCCGACCCGCGCGTGGTGAAGAAGGCGCGCAAGATCGACTGGATCGCGTACGAGGACATGCTGGAGCTGGCCTCGTCCGGCTCCAAGGTCCTGCTCGACCGCTGTGTCGAGTACGCGCGGCGCTACAACATCCCGATTCACGTACGCTCGTCCTTCTCGGGTCTTCCCGGGACGATCGTCAGCAACGACAACCCGAACAAGCCCGAAGGGGGCGAGATGGAGCAGGCCATCATCTCCGGGGTCGCCCACGACACCTCCGAAGCCAAGGTCACCGTCGTCGGCGTGCCCGACAAGCCGGGCGAGGCGGCGCGCATCTTCCGCGCCATCGCCGACGCCGAGGTCAACATCGACATGGTGGTGCAGAACGTCTCCGCCGCGTCGACCGGTCTGACCGACATCTCCTTCACCCTGCCGAAGACCGAGGGCCAGAAGGCCATCGACGCGCTCGGCCGGGTCAAGGAGGGCATCGGCTACGAGTCGCTGCGCTACGACGACGCGATCGGCAAGATCTCGCTGGTCGGCGCCGGCATGCGCTCCAACCCGGGCGTCACCGCGACCTTCTTCGAGGCGCTCTCGGCCGCGGGCGTGAACATCGAGCTGATCTCCACCTCGGAGATCCGCATCTCGGTGGTCACCCGCGCCGACGACGTGCCGGAGGCGGTCCGCGCCGTGCACAGCGCCTTCGGCCTGGACAGCGAGAGCGACGAGGCCGTCGTCTACGGCGGCACCGGTCGATGACCCGGGAGCCGGGCGGGGGCACCGGGCGGTGACCCGGCGTCCCAACCTCGCCGTGGTCGGCGCCACCGGCGCGGTCGGCGAGGTGCTGCTCGGCCTGCTCTCGCTCCGTCAGGACGTCTGGGGCGAGGTCCGACTCGTCGCCTCCCCGCGCTCGGCCGGCCGTACGCCGGTCGTGCGCGGGGAGACGGCCCCGGTGGTGCCGCTGACCGAGGAGGCCTTCGCCGGGATCGACGTCGCCGTGTTCGCCGTCCCCGACGAGGTCTCCGCCCAGTGGGCGCCGATCGCGGCGGCCAAGGGCGTCGTGGTGGTCGATGACTCGGCCGCCTTCCGCACCGTCGGGGACGTACCGCTGGTCGTCCCCGAGGTGAACGCGGCCGCGCTGCGGATCCGTCCGCGCGGGATCGTGGCCAGTCCGGCCGGCCCCACGCTGGCGCTGGTCACGGCGGTCGGCGCGCTGCACGCCGAGTACGGGCTGGAGCAGCTGGTGGTGGCCACCTACCAGGCCGCCAGCGGCGAGGGCCGGGCCGGCACCGCGGCGCTGCGCGAGCAGACCGCCCTGGTGGCCGGAACCGAGGTCGGCCGGCAGACCGGCGACCTGCGCGCGGTGATCGCCGACGAGGGGCCGTTCGCGGCCCCGCTCGCCCTGAACGCGGTGCCCTGGACCGGCGGTCTCCAGGACGGCGGCTGGTCCGCCCAGGAGCTGGGCCTGCGCGACGAGGCCCGCAAGGTCCTCGGCCTGCCCGCCCTCAAGGTCTCCGCGACCTGCGTGCGGATCCCGGTGGTGCGCACCCACGCGCTGGCCGTGCACGCCCGCTTCGAACGCGAGGTCAGCCAGGAGCACGCCCAGGACATCCTGCGCGAGACGCCCGGCGTGGTCCTCTACGACGACCCGGCGGCCGGGGAGTTCCCCACCCCGAACGACGCGGTCGGCACCGACCCGGTCTGGGTCGGGCGGGTGCGCCGGGCGCTGGACGAGCCGGACGCGCTCGACCTCTTCCTGTGCGGCGACAACCTGCGCAAGGGGGCCGCGCTCAACCTGGTGCAGATCGCCGAGCTGGTGGCCGCCGAGCTCGCGCTCCGGGCGGACTGAGGGCGGCCGCCGAGCCGGCGCTTCAGGCGGGGCGAGGGCGGCCCGAACTGACGGTGGGGAGGCTCAGGACCCGTCATCGGCCCGGTTCTGAGGGCCCCTTGTGCCCGAGGACGTCCGGACCTGTGTCCGCTCCTCGACACAATCTGTCCGGAATCCCGTGGGAATCCCCTGGAGGCCGCTTCCGCCGATGCGGAAGAATGGCCCCCGGGCTGGGCAACCATGACAGGGGATCGAGTGTCCAACGGGCGTGGCGAACGTGATGGTGGGGGCAAGGGCGGGCATCGGGGCGAGAGCCGTGGTGGCCTTTCCGGCGCGTTCCCCGTGGTCTTCGAGTAGGCCGGAAGACGACCAGATGACGGCGGCCGCACCCGGTGCGGCGGACTCCGGCGCGGGTACCGACGCGGGTACCAGCGAGGACCTGCTCACCGAGACCTACCAGGCGCACTACCGCTCGCTGCTGCGCCTCGCCGCGCTGCTCCTGGACGACCTCTCCACCTGTGAGGACGTCGTGCAGGAGGCCTTCATCCGGGTGCACGCCGCCCGGCGCAGGGTGCGCGAGCCCGAGAAGACCCTGGCCTACCTGCGGCAGACGGTGGTCAACCTGTCGCGCTCCACGCTGCGACGGCGGATCCTCGGCCTGCGACTGCTGCCCAAGCCGATGCCTGACATGGCCAGTGCAGAAGAAGGTGCCTACGATGCCTTGGAGCGCGACCAGCTGAAGGCCGCGTTGAAGGGTCTGCAACGCCGTCAGCGGGAGGTTCTGGTGCTGCGTTACTTCGTGGACATGACGGAGGCGCAGGTGGCCGAGACCCTGGGCATCTCGCTCGGTTCGGTGAAGGCGTACGGCTCACGCGGACTCGCCGCCCTCCGGACCCAGATGGAGGCCGGACATGGCTGACGGCGCCCGCCAGCGGCCAGGGGACGACCACCTCCCGGACTTCTCCGCCGAGGAACGGGCGCTGCGCGAGCTCATGCACCACGCGGTGGACCGGATCCAGCCCGGAGTCGGCGCCCTGCCGCGGATCCGCCAGGCCGTACCCCGGCGGCGGGCCGCCCGGCGCGGGGCCTGGACGGGCGCGGCGGCACTGGCCCTGGCGGTCGCGATCGCGCTGCCCGTCCTGCACGAGGGCGACCACCTCGGACTGTCCGGCGGGCCCGGCTCGGCGAACGCCGGCGGCGCGACCCTCGCCGCCCCCACCGGCAGCGCGATCGGCGGCAGCGCCACCGGCGGGGGCGTACGCCCCGGCCCCGGCGGCGCGGGCAGCACCTCCCCGACCGGCACCGGCAGCGCCTCGCCGAGCCCCGGCGCGGACGCCACCCGCACCGGCCCCGCCACCCCCACCGGGGCCCCCGGCACCGGGGACGGCGGGATCGTCCCGCTCTGCACCCGGGCCGACCTCGGCCAGGGCACCGCCCAGGTCGGCCCCGCGGACACCCAGGGCCGGATCTACGGCTCCTTCACGGTGTACAACGTCTCCGGCCGCAGCTGCCGCCTCGGCGGGCCGGGTGCGGTGGCCGTCACCGACGTCAGCGGCACCGACCGCAACCGGGTCCGCTCCGCCGACCACACCCCCGGCGACCCGGCCGGCAACCTGCCCGCGATGGACGCCGAACCGCCGCTGCTCGCCCCGCAGGCCGGGTACAAGGTGCCGTTCGCCTGGATCCCGGACCAGGGCTGCGGCTCCTCCGGCGGCGCCACCACCGCGCCGACCTCCGGCACCAACCAGGCCTCCCTGACCACCCAGGGCCCCGCCGGCTCCTCCGGCGCGGCCCCGAACTCCGGCACCGGCGCCTCGGCGGCGCCGAGCTCCAACCCGCAGGCCAGCCCCTCGCCCACCTCCGGGCCCACCGCGGCGCCGAGCCCCACCGCCACCCCGAGCGGCAACCCGACCGGCGCCCCGCCCACCGCGACCATCGCCCACACCCCGGCCCCCGGCAGCCCGGCGGTCGCCACGGCCTCGCTGCCGGTCGGGTGCGGGGGGACGCTCTACCGGGGCGGGGTCCAGCCGTCCGGCGGGTCGGCGGCCCGGCCCTCGGGGACGCCCGCGGCGGGCTGAGCCGGGGGCGGCGCGGGCGTCGGTGGTGGAGGACCCGGGCTCGGCGCGGGCGTCGTCGGCGCGGCGTTCTGCGGCCGATCCGGTGGGCGGAGGCGGACCCTGTGGTCCGGCGCGGTGTGAGGAGTGGTTACCGTGGGGGGTGTGTACCGGTTCCTCCTGACTCCGCGCTGGCTGGGCGGCACCGCCCTGGCCGTGGCGGCCGTGGCGGTCTGCGTCTGGCTGGGCTCCTGGCAGCTCGGCCGGTTCGAGGACCGCGTCTCCACTCACCAGGAGACCAAGCAGTCGCTCGCCGCTTCGGGTGAAGCCCGTCCGATCGACGCGCTGCTCGGCCCGGCCACCCCGCAGGTGACCACGGAGACCGTCGGCAAGTCCGTCACGGCCTCCGGGGAGTACGACACCGAGCACCAACTCCTCGTCCCCAACCGGGTGTTGGACGGCAAGCAGGGCTACTACGTGCTGACCCCGCTGCGCACCGCCGACGGACACGCCGTCGCCGTGGTGCGGGGCTGGGCGCCCGGCGACCCGCCCGCCGACCCGTCCGGCGCCGCCCACGCGGTCGGGCTGGCCCCCACCGGGCCGGTGACGGTGACCGGGCGGCTCCAGGCCAACGAGTCGGTCGGCAGCAACGGCGCGGTCGCGGGCGGCCTGCCCACCGGGCAGCTCGGCATGATCAACCGGGCCTCGCTGCTGAACGTGCTGGAGTACGACGGCTGGTACGACGGCTGGGTCTCCGCCGACCAGGTGCCCGCCGGGCTGACCGCCGTACCGACCGTCCAGCCGCAGGGCGGGGACGGGCTCACCCTGCGGGCCTTCCAGAACCTGGGCTACACGCTGGAGTGGTTCGTCTTCGGCGGGTTCGTGGTCTTCATGTGGTTCCGCCTGGTGCGCCGGGAGGCGGAGGCGGAGCAGGACCGGGCCCTCGGGCTGGACCCGGTCCTGGACTGAGCCGCCCGGTCAGCGGGTCGGCCTGCCGGGGGGCGGGGTGGGCACCGGGGTCGGCTTGAGCGGTGCGGTCGGTGCGCCGGTCGGTGTGATCGGTGCTGCGGGGCCGGTCGGGGGCCCCGACGGGGTCGACGAGCTGCCTCCGCTACCTCCGCTACCGAAGGGCGTCGCCGTGTCCTCGTCCACCGGCGTGCTCCCGCCGCGGCAGTGGCCGCGCCCGGCCGACCCGTTGTTCGAGCCGTAGTGGTCGATGTGGTGGTGCGTGGAGCGACCGCCGCCCTTCGAACCGCTGGAGCCGCTCGAACCGCCGGAGCTGCTGGAGCCGTGCGAACCGCCGGAACTGCCGGAACTGCTGGACCCGCCGGAGCCGTGCGATCCGCCGCGCTCGGCCGCGTCCTCCTCAGCGCCCGGCTGGTAGGACGCCCGGAGGACCGTCGCCCCGGCCACCGGCGCGCTCGCCCGGGTCGCCGAGCCGCTGGGCGCGGGCGCCGGGTGCGCGGCGGGAGCCGTGGGTGTGGCCGGCGCCGTGGGCGTGGCCGGCACCGGGGCCGTGGCCGGGGGCGGGCAGGCGACCTCGTCGCCGTGCGAGCCCGAGCAGCCGCTCAGCACCAGCACCAGCACCCCGGCCACCGCCGCCCCCGCGACCGCCGACAGACGTCTCACCCAGCCGCTCCGCTGCCGCCGTCGGGGACCCCGAGGTGCCGCCGGACGAAGTCGATCTCCAGCCGCAGCTGCCGGATCCGCTCCTCCACCACCAGCGAGCCGTGCCCGGCGTCGTACCGGTACACCTCGTGCGGCTTGTCGAGCTGCTCCAGCCGCTCGACGTAGTTCTCGATCTGCTGGATCGGGCAGCGCGGGTCGTTGACCCCGGCGCTGATGTACACCGGCACCCGCACCTGCTCGACGTAGCTCAGCGGCGAGGAGGCGGTGAAGCGCTCGGGCACCTCCTCGGGGGTGCCGCCGAAGAGGGTGCGGTCGAGCGACTTGAGCGCCTCCATCTCGTCGGCGTACGCGGTGTGGTAGTCCGCGACCGGTACCGCGGCGACGCCCAGCGACCAGCTGTCGGGCTGCACGCCCAGGCCGAGCAGGGTCAGGTAGCCGCCCCAGCTGCCGCCGGTGAGCACCAGTCGCCGCGGGTCGGCGAGGCCGCTGGAGACGGCCCACTCCCGGACCGCCGCGATGTCCTCCAGCTCGATCAGGCCGACCCGCTCGTGCAGCGCGTCCGTCCAGGCCTGGCCGTAGCCGGTCGAGCCGCGGTAGTTGACCCGGACCACCGCGAAGCCGTGGTCCAGCCAGGCGGCCGGTCCGGCGGCGAAGGAGTCGCTGTCGTGGTGGGTCGGGCCGCCGTGGACCTCGAAGACCGTCGGGTACGGCCCCGGGCCCCCGGTCCGCGGGCGCTGCACCAGGGCGTGCACCCGCCCGCCGGGACCGTCCACCCAGACGTCCTCGACCGGGACGGAGCCGGGCGGCACCGGGCCGGGCGCCCGCAGCACGACCGCACCCGCGGTGGAGCGGACGGCGGAGGGCTCGGCGGCCGAGGACCACAGGTACTCGACGGTGCCGTCCGGGCGGGCGGTGGCGCCGCCGACCGTGCCGCGCGGGGTCTCCAGGCGGGTCAGCCGGCCGTCCGCGAGGTCGTACGTGAACAGCTCGCTGCGCGCCTCGTACTCGTGCTCGACCAGCAGCGCCCCGGCGCCGGGGCGCCACTGCGCGGAGACGTCGCCGGGCAGCTCGCGGCCCTGCTCGTCGCGGAGCGGGAGGGCGGTCTCGGCGCCGGTCGCGACGTCCCAGATCATCGGCTCCCAGCGGCCGGTGCGCTGGTGGGCGACCAGCAGCCGGGTGTCGCCCTCGACCGGGGCGAAGCCCAGGCAGGCGACGCCGCGCGGCTCGTCCCGGCCGGTGACCTCGTCCAGTTCGGCGACGGTCTCGATCCCGTCCCCGGTGAGCCGGACCACCCGGATGGCGGAGTGCATCGCGTCGCCGTGCTCGGTGTGGTCGACGGCCAGCAGGGTGGCGTCGTGGCTGAGGTCGCCGACGCCGCCGTACTCCTCGTGCCGGTAGATCTCGACCGGCGCGGCCGCGCCCGGTCGGCGCAGGTGCAGGGTGGTGCCGTCCTCGTCGGTGGAACGGCCGACGACCACCGTGCCGTCGCGGCCCAGCGCCAGGCCGGCCGAGTAGGAGGCGGCGAGGCCGGGCACGGCCTCCTCGTCCGGGCCGCCCGCGAAGGGCTGGCGGCGCCAGACGCCGAACTCGTCACCGTCGTGGTCGTCGAACCACCAGACCCAGGCGCCGTCCGGGGACAGCTCGGCGTCGGTGGTGCCGTTCGGCCGGTCGGTGACCTGGCGGTGGGAGCCGGTGGCACGGTCCCAGGCGTAGACCTCGTAGGTGCCGGTCGCGTTGGACACGTACAGCGCCCGGTCGGGGGCGTCCTCGGCCCAGTCGGGCAGTGACACCCGGGCCGCCCTGAACCGCTGCTCCCACGCCGGTACGGTGCTCTTCTCCTCGCTCATCCGACCATCCAACCCGATCGGGGGGACGGAACGGAACGGGCGGGCGGGGATCGCCCCGCCCGCCCGGCTTCCTCCGGCGGCCTGCCCGGGTCGTGCTCCTCGGCGGCCCGCCCGGGTGGTGCTCCCAGGGCGTTCTCCCGGGTCGTGCCCCCGCGACGTTCTCCCGGGTCGTGCTCCTGCGGCATTCACGAACGGCGCGGCACCAGCCGGACCAGGCCCACCAGCACCAGCTCCAGCACCGCCAGCACCGCCGTGCTGCGGACGAAGGCCGCCGTCGGGTCGCCGGCGCCGTAGTAGACCAGGCCGATCAGCGCGACACCGACGGCGCCGCCGACCTGCTGCACGGTTGCCACCGCCCCGGCCGCCGCACCGGCCAGCTGCGGCTCCACGGCCGCCAGGGCGACGGTGGTGACCGGCGCGATCACCAGGCCCATGCCGAGGCCGTCCACGAACAGCCCGGGCGCCAGCCACCAGACGCTGCCGTCCGCGCCGGCGTCGGCGGCGAACGCGAGCAGGCCCAGCCCGGCGGCCATCAGCAGCCCGCCGACGGTGATCGTGCGCGGCTCGCCGAGGCGCGCGGTGACCCGGTGGGTGGCGTTCGAGGTCAGCAGGTAGCCGAGGCCGATCGCGGTGAACACCAGCCCGGCGCCGAGCGCGTCCAGTCTGCGGCCCAGCTGCAGGTGCAGGGCGAGCACCAGGAAGAACGAGGCCTGGCCGAGCCAGAAGACCAGTTGGGCGAGCAGCCCGGTGCCGAAGGCGCGGCCGCGGAACAGCCGGGTGTCCACCAGCGGGGTGCCCCGGCCCGTACTGCGGTGCTGGTGGACGGCGAACGCCACCAGCACGGCGACCGCCGCGCCGAGGCAGAGCAGCGTCCACAGCGGCCAGCCGAGGCCCGGTCCCTGGATCAGCGGCAGCACCAGGGCGGTCAGCCCGACGGTCGCCAGCAGCACCCCGACCGGGTCCAGGCCCGGCCGCTGCGGCGCCCGCGACTCCGGCAGGCAGCGCCGGACGGCGGCCAGCGCGGCCAGGCCGATCGGCAGGTTGATCAGGAAGCAGCTGCGCCAGCCCAGGCCGAGAAGGTCCGCGCGGATCAGCAGCCCGCCGATCAGCTGGCCGAACACCGCGCCGACGCCCATCGTCAGTCCGTACCGGGCGAAGGCCCGGGCCTGCGCGGCGCCGCTGAACGCCGTCCGCAGGATCGCCAGCACCTGCGGGCCCATCAGCGCGGCCGCCAGGCCCTGCGCCACCCGGGCGCCGACCAGCGCGGACGCCGTCGGGGCGAGGCCGCAGCCCGCCGAGGCGAGGGTGAACAGGGACAGACCGAGCGCGAACACCCGGCGCCGGCCGTACCGGTCGCCGAGCCGGCCGGCGGTGACCAGCCCGACGGCGAGGGCCAGGCCGAACCCGGCCATCACCCACTGGACGACCGCCGGGCCGGCGCCCAGATCGGCCTGGACGGAGGGGACGGCGACGTTGACGACGAAGGTGTCGAGGGCGGTCATGAAGGTGGCGGTCAGGATCACCGGCAGCAGGCCCCGGGGGGCGGGTGCCGCCGGGGCGGCGGGGGTAGCGGGGGTAGCGGGCGGAACGGGGGTAGCCGGGCCGGGGGCCTTGGCGGGGGCTTTCAGTGCGGTGCTCAACTCGGGTTCTCCTCTCTCGGGCGCCCCGCCCTCAGGGGGCGGGGCGCCGCCGTGGGGGTGCGGCGCCCCTGGAACCGGCCTGTCCGGTGTTCGGACGGGCGTCTGGTACGGACGTACGTATGGATTGGACGTCCGTTTGGCTCGTACGTCCGTCTTGCTGAGACATCCGCTTGGCTTGGACGCTCGTCTTGCTCGTACGCCCGTCTTGCTCGTACGTCCGTCTTCCTGGTTACGTCCGCCCGGTTCGGACGTCCGTCCCGGACTCAGGCGCCCGGCACGCGGTCCAGGAACCCGTGCACGGTGCCGATCCGGCCCGTCGGCGTGGCCGCGAGCACGTCGAAGCCGATCACCACCGGCTCGGCGCCGGCCGGGCCGAGGTTCCAGGTGAACCGGGCGATGTCGTGGTGGGCGTCCACCGGGCCGAGGGTGAACTCCAGGCCCGGGAACTGGGCCTGGGCCGCGCCGATCAGCGCGTCGATCGCGTCCCGGCCGGCCACGGCGGCCAGCGGGTCGGTGTAGCGGCCGTCCTCGGCCCACACCTCGTCGATCAGCTTGCGGCGGGCAGCCGGGTCGGTCTCGTTCCAGACCGCCAGGTAGCGCTCGGCGAGCTGCTGGAGGGCGGCGGTGGTGATCTCGGTCATGGTTCGTCTCCCGTGTGCCGGTGGGCCGTTGGCGGGTCGTTCCCGCTGCTCACAAAGGTAGGGACGGGCCGCCGCGGGCGAATCGGTCACGGATAGGCATGGGGGTACGTAGGTATTCGCACCCGCCTGTGTAGCCGTTGCGCCGGAGCGCCGGCGGTCGGCTCGGTAGGGTCGGGGCATGCTGTACGGGAGGGAACACGAACAGGTCGCGGTGGACGGCCTGTTGGCGCGGGCGCGGGACGGCGGCGCCGGGGCGCTGCTGCTCCGCGGTGAGGCGGGCATCGGCAAGACCGCCCTGCTGGACGACGCCGTGGCCCGGGCCGGGACGGCCTTCCGGGTGATCAGGGCGGCCGGCGTCGAGTACGAGGCGGAACTGCCCTTCGCCGGGCTGAGCCTGCTGCTTGCTCCCGGCCTGGACCGGCTGGACGTCCTGCCCGGGCCGCAACGGCGCGCCCTGGAGGCGGCGTTCGGGCTCGGCGAGGCGCCCGAGGATCCGGCAGCGGCACCATCTGCCACACCCGCACCCGCCCCCGCCGACCGGCTGCTGGTCGGCCTCGCCACCCTCGGACTGCTCGCCGAACTCGCCGCCGACCAGCCGCTGCTGTGCGTGCTGGACGACGTCCAGTGGCTGGACCGGGCCTCCTTGGACGCCCTGCTGCTCGCCGCCCGTCGCCTCCAGGCCGAAGGGGTGGCCCTGCTACTGGCCGCCCGCACCGAGCCCGGCGCCTCCGTCGATCGCCAACTCGGCCTGCCCGAGGTGCGGGTGACCGGCCTCGCCGAGGCCGATGCCACCCGGCTGCTGGCCGAGCGGGCCGGCCCTGACCTGCCCGCCGCCGTTCGCGACCGCCTGCTCGCCGAAGCCGCCGGGAACCCGCTCGCCCTCACCGAACTCCCCGTCGCCACCGGCCCGCAGGCGCACACCGCGGGCGGGCTGCCGCTCACCAGCCGCCTGCTGATCGCCTTCCACGGCCAGGTCACCGGCCTGCCCCCGGCCACCCAGACCCTGCTGCTGGTCGCTGCTGCGGAGGAGAGCGGCGAGCTGGACGTCCTGCTGCCCGCCGCGGCCGCGCTCGGCGTCGGCGCCGAACACCTCGCCCCCGCCGAGGAATCCGGCCTGGTCACCGTCACCCCCGACCGGCGGATCGCCTTCCGCCACCCGCTGCTGCGCTCCGCGATCCTGCAACGCGCCCCGCACCACCAGCGGCTGACCGTCCACCGCGCCGTCGCCGGGGCACTCCCGGACGGCGACCGCCGCACCTGGCACCTCGCCCTCGCCGCCACCGCCCCCGACGCCGCCCTCGCCGACGCGCTGGAACGCACCGCCGTCCGCACCGGCCGGCGCGGGGGCCACGGCGGCGCGGCCGCGTACGAACGCGCCGCCCGGCTCACCCCCGACCGCGACGCGGCCACCCGCCGACTCGTGCTGGCCGCCGAAGCCGCCACCGAGGAAGGCGAGTTGGAGCGCGCCGAGGCCCTCGCCGACGAGGCCGCCGCCCGCACCGACAGCGTCCTCGCGCACGCCCTGCTGGACCACGTCCGGGCCACCGCGCACTTCTGGCGTGGCTCCTACCCGACCGCGTACCGGCTGCTGCTGGACGCCGCCCTCGCGCTCGCCACCTCCTCCGACGCCCCCGACGCTTCCGACGCCCCCGACGTCGTCGAACCCGCCCACGCCGCCCGGATGCTGTTCCAGGCCTTCCACGCCGCCTGGTACGCGGGGGAGGAGCCGGTGGCCGAGGTGCTCGACCGGCTCGCCGCCCTCCCGCTCGGCGACGACGACCCCGTCGCCCCGCTCGCCCGCTACCTCCCCGCCGCCGTCCTCCCGGCCCTCGGCCGACCCGCCGCCGCAGCGGCACCCGCCGCCGCCCTGCCCCCGGCCCGGGAGGCCGTCGAAGCCGCCCGCCGGGCCGGCGCCGAGAGCCCCGCCGACCTGGTCCAACTCTGCGGCGCCACCCTCGTCCTGGGCCGCGACGAGGAGACCGTCGACCTCGGCGGCGAACTCGTCGCCGAGGCCCGCGCCAAGGGCACCCTCGGCGTGATGCCCACCCTGCAGTTCTTCCTCGCCGAGGCCGAGCTCTTCCACGGCCGCCACGCCGACGCCGAACTCACCGCCACCGAGGCCCTGGACCTCGCCCGGGACACCGGCCAGCACCAGTGGGTCAGCCAACTCAGCGCCCTGCTCGCCTACCTGGCCGCCCTCGACGGCCGCACCGAACGCTGCACCGAACTGGCCACCACCGCGCTCGCCACCACCGGCCCGCAGACCGCCGCCCCCGCCGCCGGCCGCCCCTGGGCACACTGGGCCCTCGCCCTGCTCGACCTCGGCCAGGGCCGCGCCGCAGGCGCCGCCGACCGCCTCCAGGCCCTCACCACCGGCCCGCACCGGCACCACGTCAGCGCCACCCGAGCCGTCCCTGACCTGGTCGAAGCCGCCGTCCGCCTCGGCACCCCGGACCGCGCCGCCGAGGCCTACGAACGCTTCGCCCGCTGGACCACCGCCGCCGACCGCCCCTGGGCCCAGGCACTACGCCTGCGCTGCCAGGCCCTGCTCGGCCCGGACGAACTCGCCGAACCCGCCTACCGCGCCGCCCTCGACCTCCACGCCACCACCCACCGCCCCTTCGAACAGGCCCGCACCGCCCTGCTCTACGGCGAATGGCTCCGCCGCACCCGCCGCCGCACCGACGCCCGCCCCCACCTCACGGCCGCCCTCGAAGTCTTCGACCGCCTCGCCGCCCACCCCTGGTCCACCCGCGCCCGCACCGAACTCTCCGCCACCGGCACCCCGGCCCCCACACCCCGGCCCTCCCAGACCCTCCCGAACGCCCTGACCCCCCAGGAACTCCAGATCGCCCGCCTGGCCGCCCAGGGCCTCACCAACCGCGACATCGCCGCCCAACTCTTCCTCAGCCCCCGCACCGTCGCCCACCACCTCTACAAGGCCTACCCCAAACTCGGCATCACCTCCCGCACCGCCCTCCCCACCACGCTCTGACACGGGGAGAGGCAGCAGCCATCGCGGACCGACCCGCACGGGCACCCGGCGGGCATGCAGAGCGGAGCCGCCCCGTCCGGGCCCCGGCCCCCCGCCCCCGACGGGCCCCGGATGTACACGGGCAGCGGACGGGGTTCCGGAGCTCCTCCGGATACAACGTCAGAGGGCCCATCGGATCTCTCCGATGGGCCCTCTGTACTGGGTCGGGGTGGCGGGATCTGAACCCACGGCCTCTTCGTCCCGAAGCAACAAAGGCACTTCTCAGAGCTGAGGTCAGAGTGCTGTTGACCTGGGCACACCGTCTCTGAGCGTCCGTGGTCGTCCGCCGGCGTACGGGATCGTTGTAGCGCAGTTAGACACTCAGTCGCGGGGCTGGAGTCAGTTCTCGATCACCCCAGAACCTTGCGGCAGGTAACGCTGCTCCTTCTAGTGGCTAGAGGTACGATCGGCAGTTACTTAAGATCCATCTGGGAGTCGATTTCTCGGAATCCCTGCAGGACCTCATTGACTGTCTTTAGCTCCTTTTGCGGGTCGATCTGCACTTGCATCTTGGCGCCCTTGTGAGCGGCATCTCCCCGTGTCGTTGCCCACGCCTCAGTGACTGCCAGCCAGTCCGGGTTAATCTCGTCATCAGAGAATCCGATGGGAAGAAGCATGCGAAGCAAGTTCTTTTCCTTTATCCCATGATTCTGATTTCTCACGTATCGATTAATATCATTCCGTGCCGCCTGGACCCTGGCTTTCAGGGTGGGGAACTTCTCTCGTTTGGTGGCGGCCTCATTGAGAGAGGCTGGTATCAAGGGCGCCAACTCCCTGTAGGCGACAGCTGCCAGCAGGGCCTGTGAGATCTTGCCCTGTTGTTCCCAGCGAGCGACCGCCCCATCTACAACCTCTATGACACGGTCTTCAATGAAGGACTCAAACTCCGCGTGGGCGAGCACCTTAAATGCGCGGGCTTGCTCATAGATAATCTCATCGTATAGGCCGATGGGATCGAAGCTCTTGGGTAGGAAGTACTCCGTGAGCTCGCCGATCCTCTTCTCAAGTTCCTGGAAACGCGAGGATGTCAATCTAGACCCCTATCGCACCAGGCGGTTTTCGCGCAGCTCGGGAGTGTCCAGTTTCATACCGATCGCTTCGCCGAGAGCCTCGCCCCAGAGAGAGAGTCGGCGATGGGTTGCAACGGGCGTCTTTGTTGTCGTCTGAATTGACTCAACAAACCGCTGGCTAGTGTCACAGAGGTTTCGAAAGGCCATCTCTACGGCCTTCTTGTCCGCCGCAGCCTTGGTTCGAACTGCCTCTTCGGAGAAGTAGTAGGTCATGGCGTCGAAGACGGCTCGATTGAAGCGCCCTTCATACTTGCCGGAAGCCCAGCGGTAGAAGGCGTTTTCCCCAAATACTTCGAATGTTGCCTCAATGGCACTGTTGCAGCTTTCGCCAACCTGTCGAATTCGAGACTCTTCGCTTTCCCAGGCTGAGTTTAGGAGGCTCACGGTGTCATCAAGGAATTTCTTGAGATTTCCAGAGTACTCATCGAGGGCGAACTCGAATCCGAAGTACCTGAGGAGGATTTCGACATCCCGCATGCGAAAGTCTGGCTTATCGATCCGCAGGGCAGCTCGGAGCCATTCGCTTTCAGAGGCCCAGTCGTCCAAAAAGTCGGTAAACGGGCCAGGGTGAAGTGCTTGGCGAAGCTCCTGGGGGGATAGCTTGACGCTCCCTGTGTTCAGGCGCAGGAAAACGAGATTGAGGAAGTCTTCGTTTGGCCATCGGCGAACAACGACAGTCCGAATCGTCTCATTCAGGAGAGCATTGAGATCATCGTCATATTTGCCATCATTCTCCATCTTTTTGAGAGTGGCTAGCCTCAGGTCCTCGCGCACTTCGAGTCCCGTGAGAGAGAAGCCCTTGAAGTCTTCCTCTTCTTCCGAGACTGCGAAAGAAGACCCGGCTGCAAACTGCCGGAGGGCAAGTAGGCGCTGCTTTCCATCGAGGACAATAAACTTTCCTCGACGATTCTTGTCTTCAGCAAGGACGATTTGTGGAATCGGGAGGCCGAGGATCAAGGACTCGATGAATCGACTCTTTCTCGGCTTATTCCATGCGTCCCGCCGCTGAAATCGAGGATTTAGCTGAATATTGCCTCGACGGAGCTGGCTGAGGATCGTCTCTGTGGTCCAGTCGGTATCAGTGACGACTGCGCGCGTTACCTCTTCTGAGGTAACTGCAGCTGCTGTGTCGTCCTCCTCGCCGTCTGCGTCGTCCCATTCTGCGTCGCTGTAGCTCTGCACTTCTCCTCCAAGCCTGCGCCGGCGGCAGGTAGCCCTAGTCCGCATTGTGACCATCAGTCTGGCAGATTTGCCCTTTGCGGGGGATGAGTATGCGGGTCCACATGCTCGCAGCGGTAGGACGGGGCGCCCTTGACACCGACCCCGCCGCCGAGCCCCTGCACGTGCTCCGCTTCGGGCCCCAACTCGACGCCCAAGGTGTGCTCGTCGGTTCCCCGCAGGCCGCCCGCTGCGTCCGGTACCTGACCAAGTACCTCACCAAGTCCGTCGCCGAGTGCCACACCCCGGCCAGCGAGTCCGAGACCGACCACGTCGACCGCCTCGCCGCCGAACTCCGCTACGAACCCTGCTCGCCGACCTGCGCCAACTGGCTCCTCTACGGCCTCCAGCCCAAGAACGCCCACCCCGGCCTACGCCCCGGCGCCTGCCGCTCCCGCGCCCACAAGCGCGAACACCTCGGCTACGGCGGCCGCCGGGTCCTGGTCTCCCGCAAATGGTCCGGCAAGACCCTCACGGACCACCGCGCCGAACGCCGCGCCTGGGTCCTGGAAGTCCTCGGCGACACCGCCAACCGAACCGAGCCCAACCGCTACGTCTGGGAGCCCGTCCGCCCCGGCGACCCCGACATGTCACCCCTTGCCACCCGGCTCCTGCGCGCTGTCGCCGAACGCGTCCGCTGGCGCCAGGCCCTGGACGAAGCCCTGGCCCGATCGGAAGGAGCGCCATGTCTGACGACGACCTGATGACCGTCCGCGAGGTGATGGCCCGGCTGAAGCTCGGGCGCTCGGCGGTCTACGACCTGATCCGTTCCAAGCGGCTCGGCTCGATCACGATCGGGCGCGCCCGCCGCATCCCGTACGGCGCCTACCGCGCCTTCGTGGCCTCCCAGTTGAAGGAGACGGCCTGATGGCCCAGAAGAACCCCAGTACCGCCCGCCGCAGTAGGGGAGACGGGGGCCTCCACTGGGACGAGAAGCGCCAGCGCTGGATCGCTACCGCCAGCCTCGGCTTCGACCCGAGCGGCAAGCGCATCATGAAGCGCGGCAGCGGCAAGACCAAGACCGAGGCGAAGAACAAGCTGAAGGAAGTCCTGAGGGATCACGAAGACGGCTTGGCAATCGCGCCCACCAACTACACCGTGGCGAACGCGGTGGACGACTGGCTGACGTACGGCCTGGCGGGCCGGGACGAAGAGACCGTGAAGACCCTGGCCATCCTCAGCCGGACGCACGTGATCCCAAGTCTCGGCGCCCGTAAGCTGCGCGACCTGAGTGCGGAGGACGTCGACCGGTGGTTGGCCGACAAGTCCAAGTCCCTGAGCACGCGGACCTTGCAGGGCCTCCGCTCCTGCCTGAACCGGGCCGTCAAGCGCGCCATGGCCCGGGACAAGGTCAAGCGCAACGTGGTCGAGCTGTGCTCCGTCCCCACCGGTCAGCCCGGCCGGCCGTCGAAGGCGCTGACGTTCGCTCAGGCGGAGGCGGTCCTGAAAGCGGCCTAGAAGACCTCCATGTGCGCCTACGTCGTGGTCTCCCTACTCACGGGTGCTCGGACGGAGGAACTTCGGGCGCTGACCTGGGACCACGTCTTCCTGAAGGGCCAGTCCGAGACGACTCCACCGGTCCCGCCCCACATCGCCGTATGGCGGTCGGTTCGGGCCGGCGGCGACACCAAGACCCGCAAGTCCCGGAGGACGCTCGCGCTCCCTGCCCGGTGTGTCGAAGCGCTCTGGGATCACTGGGTCGATCAGGGCTGGGATCGCCTCGCCGCTGGCGACAAGTGGGAGGAGAACAACCTGGTCTTCCACTCCGCGGTCGGCACCGAGCTGGACCCGTCCCACGTCCGCCGGGCCTTCCGCGCCGCCATCACCAAGGCCGAGGGGGTGAACGCCGCCGAGTGGACGCCGCGTGAGCTGCGCCACAGCTTCGTGTCCCTGCTCTCGGACAGCGGCGTGCCCCTGGAGGAGATCTCCCGATTGGTCGGGCACTCCAGTACGTCGGTCACGGAGGAGGTCTACCGGAAGCAGATCCGCCCGGTGATCCAGACCGGTGCGACGGTCATGGACGACATCTTCAAGCAAGGCACTGAGGCTTAGTCACTCAGTTAGTAGCGCAGAACGAGGGAGGGCCCTACCGGATTTCTCCGGCAGGGCCCTTACCTGCAACTACTGGGTCGGGGTGGCGGGATTTGAACCCACGGCCTCTTCGTCCCGAACGAAGCGCGCTACCAAGCTGCGCCACACCCCGGTCATTCTGTTTGTCGCTCCGTCTCCTTCGCGACGAGTAGAACTCTACCGGACGCTCGCCGAGACACGAAATCCGGTTTCGGGCGGGCGTCCGGTCGGGGTCAGCGGGGGGCCGGGGTGAGGGTGAGGAGGGTGGCTTCCGGGGGGCAGGCGAAGCGGATCGGGGTGTAGCGGTTGGTGCCGCAGCCGGCGGAGACGTGGAGGTAGGAGCGGTGGCCGCCGGCCTTGTGGGTGGAGAGGCCCTTGACCCGGCGGGTGTCGAGGTCGCAGTTGGTGACCAGGGCGCCGTAGAAGGGGATGCAGAGCTGGCCGCCGTGGGTGTGGCCGGCCAGGATCAGCGGGTAGCGGTCGGCGGTGAAGGCGTCGAGGACGCGCAGGTAGGGGGCGTGCACGACGGCGAGGGAGAGGTCGGCGTCGGCGGAGGGGCCGCCGGCGACGGCGGCGTAGCGGTCGCGGCGGATGTGCGGGTCGTCGAGGCCGGTGAACTCGAGGTCGAGGCCGTTGACGGTGAGGCGGCCGCGGGTGTTGGTCAGGTCGAGCCAGCCGGCCGCGTCGAAGCCGTCGCGGAGCTTCTCCCAGGGGTTGTGCACGGCGCCGCTGATGCCGCGGTTGCCGGTGCCGTCGGGGTTGTTCATGCCGTGGACGCCGCTGCGCATGGCCTGGAGGTAGCGGGCGGGGTTCTTGCGGGCCGGCCCGTAGTAGTCGTTGGAGCCGAAGACGTAGACGCCGGGGAAGTCCATCAGCGGCCCGAGGGCGTCGAGGGTGGCGGGGACGCCGAGCGGGTCGGAGAGGTTGTCGCCGGTGTTGACCACGAGGTCGGGGCGCAGGCCGGCGAGGCTCTGCAGCCAGCGCTGCTTCTTGCCCTGCCCGGCCACCATGTGGATGTCGGACACCTGGAGGACCCGGAGGGGCTTGGCGCCGTGGGGCAGGACGGGGACCTCGACGCGGCGGAGCCGGAAGGCACGTACCTCGTACCCGACGGAGTAGGCGAGGCAGGCGGCGCCGGCAGCGGCGACACCGAGGGGGACGGAGTACAGCGGTCGCATCAGCCCATGCTCTCAGACGGTGGATCAGCTGGTGAACGTCCGGTGGCGCGGTGCGGACACGGCCACCGTGACCTGCACCGGGTCGACCGGGTCGACCGGGGCGATCGGGTCGACCGGGGCGGTGGGGTCGGTGTCCCGGCGGGCGCGCAGGGCCCGGACCTTGTTGCGGTTGCCGCAGCGCTCCATCGAGCACCAGCGCCGCCGTCCGGGCCGCGAGGTGTCGACGAAGAGCAGCCGGCAGTCGTGCGCCCGGCATTCCCGGATCCGGTCGGCGTGCGGGCCGGTGAGCAGGGCGATGGCGTCCCGGGCGAGAGTGGAGACGAGCTGGGCGCCGTCGGCGGGCAGCGGGGCGGCCGCGGTGCCGTCCGGGGCGATCCGGGGGACGAGCGGGGGGTGGGCGGCGGCCCGGTTGAGGGCGGCGTGGTCCGCGGGGTCGCCGGGGCGGCCGTGGGCGCGGTCGGCGGCCAGGCGCCAGAGGGCGTCGCGCAGGGTGCGGGCGGCGCCGAGCTGGCCTTCGGTGATCCGTACGGCGCCGGCGGGCAGCCGCAGCCGGGAGCGCGTGAGCCAGTCGGTGAGGTCGGACGGGCGGTGCAGCACTTCGAACCGGGCGTAGGGGCCGGGGCCGCCGGTGGTGAGCAGTTCCAGGCAGAGGGCGCCGGGGTCGAAGTGGAAGCGGGCGCCGGCGGCTGTGGTGAGGACCAGGCCGGTCGGGTGTTCCGCTGCGCCGTCTCCGTCGGTCATGTAACCAGGGTAGGTGGTTACGGACCCGGCGGTCGCGGCCGACCGTTGACGGCGGTGCTTGACGGCAGCCATTGACGGCAGCCGTTGACGGCAAGCGTTGACGGCAGTCGTTAATGGCAAGCGACGGAACGCCCCAGGTGGGAGACTCGGGCCCATGACGACGCTCAAGGCGCAGCTGCAGGAGGACCTCACGGCTGCCATCAAGGACCGGGACGAGTTGCACTCGTCCACCATCCGGCTCACGCTTTCCGCCGTCACCAGCGAGGAGGTGGCGGGCAAGGAGAAGCGCGAGCTGTCCGACGCCGAGGTGCTGAAGGTGATCACCCGCGAGGCGAAGAAGCGCCGCGAGGCGGCCGAGGCCTTCGACCAGGCCGGCCGGGTGGAGCAGGCCGCGCGCGAGCGCGCCGAGGGCGAGGTGCTGGCGGGTTACCTGCCGAAGCAGCTCTCGGACGAGGAGCTGGCCGCGATCGTGGCCGCCGCCGTGGCCGAGAGCGGGGCGAGCGGTCCGCAGGCGATGGGCGCCGTGATGAAGCTGGTGAAGCCGAAGGTGGACGGTCTGGCCGAGGGCGGCCGGGTGGCCGCCGCGGTGAAGGCCGCGCTGCTCTGAGCTGCACGTCACCGCAGCCGTCACCGCCGCCGCGGTCGCCGCTGGCGCCGCAGTGACGGCAGTACCGCCGACACGGCGAAGGGGCGCCCTCCGGAAGATCCGGAGGGCGCCCCTTCGCCGTCGTACCGGGCGGTGCCGGGTCGGTCAGTGCCTGCCGCCGTTGCCGTTCCCGTTGCCATTGCCGTTACCGCCCCCGCCGATCATGCCCGGCGGGAGGGTGAACCCTCCCCCTATCACCCCACCGGGGTTGCCGGGGTTCCCGCCGCCCGGTGCGGGCGGCGGCGGGTTCTGGGCGCCCGGCTGCTGGGCGTTCGGGTCGGTCGTCGGGCTGGCGCCCGCCGGCGGGGTGGCCGGCTGGGGGTCCGGGATGTTGGTGGTCTGGATGGACTCCAGCGGCGAGCCCTTGAGCGCCTGGTTCATGGCCATCTGCCAGATCGGGCCGGGGCCGTCGGCGCCGAACACCTCGTCGAAGTGCTTGCCGCCGATGTTGATGTTCTTCATCTTGACGCCGCCGGCGGGGCCGCCGAGCCAGACCGCGGTGGCCAGCGACGGGGTGTAGCCGTCGAACCAGGCGGCCTTCTTCTCGTCGGTGGTACCGGTCTTGCCGGCGATCTTGCGGCCGTCGTCGAGGCCGAGGGCGGCCGCGGTGCCCTTCTCGGTCACGTTGAGCAGGACGGTGTTGAGCGAGTCCGCGGTCGACTCGGAGAAGGCCTGGCTGCACTGGGACTGCGGGACCTTGAGGTCCTTGCCGTCCACCGTGGTGATCTTGTTGATCGCGATCGGGGTGCAGTACTTGCCGCGGGCGGCGAAGGTCGCGTAGACGTTCGCCATGGTCAGCGGGGAGAGCTCCAGGGTGCCGAGGACCATCGAGGGCACCTCCTGGAACTGGTCGCCCTTCGCCGACTGGGTGATGCCCAGCTTGTTGGCCATCTGCTTCATCGCGCAGAGGCCGACCTGCTGCTCCATCTGCACGAAGTACGTGTTGACCGAGAGCGCCATGGCCTGCTTGAGCTCGTACGGGCCGACCTCGCCGGTCGACTCGTTCTTCACCGTGGCCTTGGGCTTGTCGGTGTTCTTCCAGGTGCTGTTGCAGGTCGACATCTGGGGGTAGTCGATCTTGTTCTCGGACGGGAACGACTGGGTGTTCGACATGCCCGCCTCCAGCGCCGCCGCGGCGAGGATCGGCTTGAAGGTCGAACCGGTCTGGAAGCCGTTGCCGCCGCCCATCGAGGCGTCGACGTTGAGGTTGACGACGGTCTGGTTCTTGTTCGGGTCCAGGCCGTACGGGCGGGTCTGGGCCATCGCCAGGATCTTGCCGGTGCCGGGCTCCATCATGGTCGCCGCGGCCGACACCTGGTCGGTCACGTTGACCTTCTTGGTGACGGCGTTCTGGGCGGCGGCCTGCTTGTCCGGGTCCAGCGTGGTGTAGATGTTCAGGCCGCCGGTGTCCCACAGCTTCTTGCGGTCGTCGGCGTTCTTGCCGAAGGCCGGGTCCTGCTTGACCACGTGGCGCACGTAGTCGCAGAAGAAGCCCATGCCCGCCTGGGCGGTGATGCAGCCGTTCTGCGGGTCCTTGTACTTGAGACCCAGCGGGGCGGCCTTCGCCTCGGCCGCCTGCTGGGGGGTGATGTGCTTGTTCTCCAGCATCTTGTCGATGACGACGTTGCGGCGCTTCACCGTGTTGTCGGGGTAGCGCACCGGGTCGTACTGCGACGGGTTCTGGACCACGCCGGCGAGGGTGGCGGCCTCGGCGACGGTCAGGTCCTTGTTGCTCTTGCTGAAGTAGCGCTGGGACGCGGCCTCGACCCCGTAGGCCTGGTGGCCGTAGAAGGTGATGTTGAGGTAGTTGGTGAGGATCTGATCCTTGGTCAGGTCCTCCTCCAGCTTGATCGCGACCTTGAGCTCCTGGATCTTGCGGCCCAGGGTCTTGCGCTGCGCCTCCAGGACGGCCGCCTGGTCGTCGCCGGCCTTCTCCACGTTGACGTTCTTGACGTACTGCTGGGTGAGGGTGGAGGCGCCCTGGGAGGCGGTGCCGCTCTCCGCGTTCTTGCCGACGGCGCGCAGGACGCCCTTGAGGTCGACGGCGCCGTGCTCGTAGAAGCGGGCGTCCTCGATGTCCACCTGGGCGTGCCGCATGAAGGGCGACATCTGGTCGGCGGTGAGGACGGTGCGGTCGCGCTCGTAGACCTTGGCGATCAGGCCGCCCTTGGCGTCGAAGATCTGGGTCGCCTGGGTGAGCGGCGGGGTCTTGAAGTCGTCGGGGATGTTCTGGAAGCTCTCCGCCGTGTCCTTGGCGGTCAGGCCCATGGCACCGACGGCAGGCAGGGCGAGGCCTGCCAGCAGGACTCCGGAGAGCACGCTGACGCCCAGGAACTTCACGCCGTTGCCGACGTGGTCCATCGGTGATCCGCCGCTCTTGCGTCGCGGAGCTCCGGGATTGCCTGGGGGCTGGGGTGCCGATGGGCGCTTCGGTGCCATGGGGAGAACCCTACGTCCCCGATTCCCGTACATCGGGGCAGGTGTTCGCCTAGGCTTGTCACAAGCTTGCGACAGCTTCGGTGCGTCAACATCGCTCACTCTTGTGAGTGCGGAGACTTGCCCGAATTGCTCACCCTTGTCCGGGTTTTGAGGCAGCTGTGGCCTGTTGTGTTCGAGTGAACGGTTGCGCTGCGTGACGGCGCCTGTGGCGAGAGTGGGGGCCTCACGGCTCGCAAGTGCCGCGACCTGCGATCACTCCAACGAGTGAGATGACAGATACCCATAGTCCGATCGGGTCATTCGAGATTGAGCCCGAAGGGGCTGTTGCAAGCAGTCCATCTTCCGTAACGTCCTCAACTGGCAACGGTGAATATGCCGTTGCCGCCGTGGGGGAGCCTCGAATCATCGGGAGAGGACGGCGCCGGCATGGGCTGGGTTGACGACTGGAGTGCGCAGGCCGCCTGCCGCACGAGTGATCCGGACGAACTGTTCGTCCAGGGGGCGGCACAGAACCGGGCGAAGGCGGTGTGCAGTGGGTGCCCCGTCCGGACGGAGTGCCTCGCGGACGCGCTGGACAACCGGGTGGAGTTCGGGGTGTGGGGCGGGATGACGGAACGCGAGCGCCGGGCGCTGCTGCGCCGCCGCCCGACGGTCATGTCGTGGCGGAGGCTGCTGGAGACCGCCCGCACCGAGTACGAGGAGTCCCTCGCGACCGGCGTGATACTGACGGACTACGCCCAGGCGGGCTGACCCGGGCCGCACCTCGCGGTCCGGGGCTCCCCCCGTTCCGGCCCGGACCACCCGGCCGGAGTGCCCGGACCACTCGGACCGACCCCTACCCGGCCCGGCCCCCACCCGGCCCGGACTACGCCGCGCCCGGACCGCGTCGCGCCACCAGCCGGCCCCCACCGGCCCCGGCCCGGACTACGCCGCGCCGCTGAGTCGACCCCCGATGGCCCGCAGCCCGTCCAGGTCGTGGACGTCACCCGGCAGCGCGGCCACCTCCACGATCGGCACGTCCGGGTACACCGAGACGAACCGGTCCCGGGTCCGCCGCTCGCGCCCCATGATCTGCATCCGCTCGGCGTGCAGCCGCAGCAGTCCGGCCGCCAGCAGCTCCGCCTCTGGCGAGGAGTGCTCCGAGCCGTTCTCCTCCAGGGCCTCGGCCGCCGCCAGCGCCCGCTCCGCGGTGAGCTGCGGCGCGCCCGTGCTGTGCACCCGGTTGAGCACCAGTCCGGCCAGCGGCATCCGGTCAGCGGCGAGCCGGTCCACGAAGTACGCCGCCTCGCGCAGCGCGTCCCGCTCCGGCGCCGCCACCACCAGGAACGCCGTGCCCGGCGCCTTCAACAGCTGGTAGGTGCGGTCGGCGCGCTCGCGGAAGCCGCCGAACATCGAGTCCATCGCGCTGACGAAGGTCTGTACGTCGGTGAGCAGCTGGGCGCCGAAGATCTTGCCCAGGGTTCCGGTGAGCAGTCCCATCCCGGCGTTGAGGAAGCGCATCGCGCTGCGGCCGCCGACCTTGGCGGGCGCGGTCAGGATCCGGATCACCCGGCCGTCCAGGAAGGACCCGAGCCGGTTGGGGGCGTCCAGGAAGTCCAGCGCCGAGCGGGACGGCGGGGTGTCCACGACGATGAGGTCCCACTCCTCGGCGGCGCGCAGCTGCCCGAGCTTCTCCATCGCCATGTACTCCTGCGTGCCCGCGAAACCGGCCGACAGGGACTGGTAGAACGGGTTCTCCATGATCGCCTTGGCCCGTTCGGGCTCGGCGTGGGCCAGCACGACCTCGTCGAAGGTCCGCTTCATGTCGAGCATCATGGCGTGGAGTCGGCCGTCCCCGGCCACCCCCTTGACCACCCGGGGGGTGTTGTCCAGCTCGGTCAGACCCATGGACTGGGCCAGCCGCCGGGCCGGGTCGATGGTCAGCACCACGACCTTGCGGCCGCGCTCGGCGGCCCGCAGGCCGATCGCCGCGGCGGTGGTGGTCTTGCCGACGCCGCCGGAGCCGCAGCAGACGATGATCCGGGTCTTCGGGTCGTCGATCAGCTCGTCCACCGCGAGCCGGTTCCCGCTGCCGCCACCACCCCGGCCGACGCCGCCACCACCCCGGCCCTCGCTGCCGCCACCGCTGCCGCCGTTCGCCGGAGTCACGCCGCCCCCTGCCGCTTGAGTTCGCCCGCCAGCCGGTACAGCCCGCCGAGGTCCACGCCCTCGCCCAGCAAGGGGAGTTCGTACGTCGGGAGCCGCAGCTGCTGCAGGTCGGCCCGCTGCGCGCGCTCCAGTTCGACCCGCTCGGCGTGCTCCCTGGCCTGCTCCAGCAGCGGGTCGATCAGCGGCTCGACCGCCGCCCGGACCGTCTCCGCCTTGCGCGAGCGCCCGCCCAGCCCGGCCTCGCCGAGCGCCAGCGCGACCTCCTCGCGGTGGTCCCCGTCCACCGCGGCCACCGCGGCCGCGTCCAGCAGCGGGGGCCGGACCATGTTGACCATCACCCCGCCCACCGGGAGCTTCGCCTCGCGCAGTTCCGCGAAGCCGTCGACCGTCTCCTGCACCGGCATCTCCTCCAGCAGGGTGACCAGGTGCACCGCCGTCTCCGGGGACCGCAGCACCCGCATCACGGCCTGCGCCTGGGTGTGTATCGGGCCGATCCGGGCCAGCCCGGCGACCTCGGAGTTGACGTTCAGGAACCGGGTGATCCGCCCGGTCGGCGGGGCGTCCATCACCACCGCGTCGTAGCGCCGCCGCCCGTCCGGGCCCTTGCGGCGGGCCGCCTCGCAGGCCTTGCCGGTGAGCAGCACGTCCCGTACGCCGGGGGCGATGGTGGTGGCGAAGTCGACGAAGCCGACCTTCTGCAGCGCCTTGCCGGCCCGGCCGAGCTTGTAGAACATCTCCAGGTACTCGAGCAGCGCCAGCTCGGTGTCGATCGCCAGTGCGAGCACCTCGCCGGGCCCGCCCTCGCCGGCCGGCAGCCCCAGTTGGGGGCGGGAGACCGAGGCGATCCGGCGCTCCTCGTAGGGGAGGGCGGCGATCCCGAACAGCTCGGCGATGCCCTGCCGCCCCTCGACCTCGATCAGCAGCACCCGACCGCCGTCGGCGGCCAGGGCCAGCGCCAGCGCGGCGGCCAGCGTGGTCTTCCCGGTGCCGCCCTTGCCGCTGACCACGTGCAGTCGGACCCCCTCCCAGTCGGGGTCGCGCCGGGTCGCCTGGCCGGGGGTGCGTGCCACGCTGCGTCTCCGTCCGTCTCCGTCCCTGCGGGCGCCCCTCCTGCGGGGTGCCCCTGCCGAGGGGGCCGCTCGCGGACGAGGGCGCCCCTCCACGAGGGTGCCGCTCCGTACGGACGCCCCTCCCTGCGGGTGCCCCCTCGCGAGGACGCCCTCTCGCGAGGGTAACCAGGGAGCGCTCCCGATGCCCGGAGCACCTGGGGTGCCAGGACTGAATCATGCCCCCTTTGTGCTCCACCTCACACGCCGGTCGGCGAGGGCCCGTACGGCGGCCCGTACGGCGGCTGCGCGGCGGCCCGTACGGCGGCCCGGGCGGCGGCGATCGCCGGGACACCTCGTCTAGAGTCTGGCCATGACCAAGTGGGAATACATGACGGCGCCCCTGCTGGTGCACGCCACCAAGCAGATCCTGGACAACTTCGGCGAGGACGGCTGGGAGCTGGTCCAGGTCGTGCCCGGCCCGAACCCGGAGCAGCTGGTGGCCTACTTCAAGCGGGAGAAGAACGCATGAGCAAGGTCGAGTCGAAGCTCGCCGAGCTGGGCCTGACCCTGCCGCCGGTGGCCGCCCCGGTCGCCGCCTACGTGCCGGCCGTCCGGTCCGGTGAGTTCGTGTTCACCTCCGGCCAGCTGCCGGTCGTCGGCGGCAAGCTGGTGAGCACCGGCAAGGTCGGTGCCGAGGTGTCCCCGGAGGAGGCCAAGGAGCTCGCGCAGACCTGCGCGCTGAACGCCCTGGCCGCCGTGAAGTCGGTGATCGGCGACCTGGACCTGATCGAGCAGGTCGTGAAGGTGGTCGGCTTCGTCGCCTCCGCCCCCGACTTCATCGGCCAGCCCGCCGTGATCAACGGTGCCAGCGAGCTGCTCGGCACCGTGCTGGGCGAGGCCGGTGTGCACGCCCGCAGCGCCGTCGGCGTCGCGGTGCTGCCGCTGGACGCCCCGGTCGAGGTCGAGCTCCAGGTGCGCGTCAAGAGCGCCTGACCCCGAGCGTGATCACGAAGGCGGGGTCGGGCCTGTCCAACCCCGCCTTCGTGCGCTTAGCATCCGGGCATGGACCATCGAGCAACGACGCTCCCGATGCCGCCCGGCTGGCCTGCCCGGATCCGGGCGGTCGACTCCGGCCTGCTCACCCCGGCGGTGGCCAGACCCGCCGCGACGGTCGTGCTGCTGCGCGACGCCGCCGACGGGCCGGAGGCCTACCTGCTGCGCCGCCGCACCTCGATGGCCTTCGCGGCCGGGATGTACGCCTACCCGGGCGGCGGGGTGGACCCGCGGGACGCCGAGGTCGAGACCGGCTGGGCCGGGCCCTCGCCCGAGGAGTGGGCGCAGCGGCTCGGGGTGGACGCCCGGACGGCGCGGGCGGTGGTCTGCGCGGCGGTGCGCGAGACCTTCGAGGAGGCCGGCGTGCTGTTGGCCGGACCGGACCCGGAGAGCGTCGCCGCGCCGCGCGACTGGTCCGCGGAGCGGGCCGCGCTGGAGGCGCACGAGCTGTCCTTCGCCGAGTTCCTGCGGGACCACGGCCTGGTGCTGCGCAGTGACCTGCTGGGCGGCTGGGCCCGCTGGATCACCCCGGAGTTCGAGGAGCGGCGCTACGACACCTGGTTCTTCGTCGCCGCCCTGCCGGCCGGGCAGCGCGCGGCGCTGGAGGTCGGCGAGGCCGACCGGGTCGCCTGGCTGACGCCCGCCGAGGCGGTCCGGGGGCACCGGGAGGGCCGGTTCGGCATGCTGCCGCCGACGGTCACGGTGCTGCGGGAGCTGTCGTCGGTGCGGACCGCCGCCGAGGCACTGGACGCGGCCGCCGACCGGGTGCTGGAGCCGGTGCTGGGCCGGGCCGAGGTCCGCGGCGACCGGATGACGGTCCGCTGGCCCGGGTACGACGAACTGACCATCGACGGGGAGTTCCCCGCCGAGGAATCCTGACCCCCTCCGTACGAGGACCCCTCCGTACGGACCCCCTCGTACCAACCGTTGTACGAACCCCTCGTACGACCCTCGTACGACCCCTGGTACGAACCGTTGCACGACGACTTCGAGAGACGCCGACCGGAAAGGACCGACGACCGATGGACCACGACGATGTGGCTCGCCGGACGGCCCCCGAGCTGCCCGCCCGCCGAGTGATCCCCCGTTCCGCGGCCTGTGACGGTCCGGTCCCGTTCGTCGAGGTCGCCCAGCGCGCCCTCGTCCGGGCCCTGCCGCTGCGGGCCCTGCACCGCGGCCTGGAGGGCAATCGGTGAGCGGGCGGAGCGGACGGAGCGGGCGGATCGTCGAGGGGCGCGTGGCGGCATGAGCGGAGTCCTGCCGGGCGACCCCGCCGCGGTGGTGGGCGGGGAGGCCACCGCCCGGGCGCTGTGCGTGCTGGCGCCGAACCCGTCGCCGATGACCCTGGACGGCACCAACACCTGGCTGCTCTCCGAGCCCGGCTCGGACCTCGCCGTGGTGATCGACCCCGGCCCGCTGCACGAGGGCCACCTGCGCCGGGTGCTCGACCTCGCCGAGGAGCGCGGCAAGCGGATCGCGCTCACCCTGCTGACCCACGGCCACGCCGACCACTCCGAGGGCGCGGCCCGGTTCGCCGAGCTGACCGGCACCGAGGTGCGGGCCCTGGACCCGGCGCACCGGCTGGGCTCCGAGGGCCTGGTCGGCGGCCAGCGGCTGGACGTCGGCGGCCTCGACCTGCGGGTGGTCGCCACCCCCGGCCACACCTCGGACTCGCTGACCTTCCACCTGCCGGACGACGGCGCGGTCCTCACCGGGGACACCGTGCTCGGCCGCGGCACCACGATGGTCGCCCACCCGGACGGCCGGCTCGGGGACTACCTGGACTCGCTGCGCCACCTGCACACGATGGCCTCCGCGCACGGCGTGCGGACGGTGCTGCCCGGCCACGGTCCGGTGCTCGCGGACGCGCTGGGCGCGGTCGACTACTACCTGGCGCACCGGGCCACCCGGCTCGCCCAGGTGGAGACCGCGGTCGAGGCGGGCTGCCGGACGGCCGCCGAGGTGGTCGCCCGGGTCTACGCGGACGTGGACCGGGCGCTCTGGCCGGCCGCCGAGCTGTCGGTGCGGGCCCAGCTGGAGTACCTGGAGGACCACGGGCTGATCCCGGACCAGGGCTGACCCCGGTCCGGGACCTCACCGGTCCCGGACCGGTCCCGGACCGGTCGGGGAACGCCGAAGGGCCCGTCCGGCTCGGACGGGCCCTTCGCGGTGCTCGGAGCGTCAGCGCGAGCGGCGCGACAGCCGCTCGACGTCCAGCAGGACCACCGCGCGTGCCTCCAGCTTCAACCAGCCGCGGCCGGCGAAGTCGGCGAGCGCCTTGTTGACCGTCTCACGGGAGGCGCCGACCAGCTGGGCCAGCTCCTCCTGGGTGAGGTCGTGGGCGACGTGGATGCCCTCCTCGGACTGCACGCCGAAGCGGCGGGAGAGGTCCAGCAGGGCCTTGGCGACACGCCCGGGCACGTCGGAGAAGACCAGGTCGGACATCACGTCGTTGGTCCGGCGCAGTCGGCGGGCGATGGCCCGCAGCAGCGCGATGGAGACCTCGGGGCGGGCGTGCAGCCAGGGCTGCAGGTCGCCGTGGCCGAGGCCGAGCAGCTTGACCTCGGTCAGCGCGCTGGCGGTGGCGGTGCGCGGGCCCGGGTCGAACAGCGACAGCTCGCCGATCATCTCGCTGGGGCCGAGCACGGCCAGCATGTTCTCGCGGCCGTCCGGCGAGGCACGGTGCAGCTTGACCTTGCCCTCGGCGACGACGTACAGCCGGTCGCCCGGGTCGCCCTCGTGGAACAGCGACTCACCACGGGCGAGGGTGACCTCGGTCATGGAAGCGCGCAGCTCGCCGGCCTGTTCGTCGTCGAGTGCCGCGAAGAGTGCGGCGCGCCGCAGAACGTCGTCCACGTGCTTCCTCCTTCTCGGCCGTCCGGCGGGTGGGCCGTCCGGCGCAAGTTCCGTTCAGTGTTCTGCATCACCAAGCATGGCGCATGTCGCTCCGATCATATGAGGAGGGGGTGTGTCCGGGTGTGCCGTGCGGGGCCATTCGTACCGGCGGGTCACGGGGCGGGGCGCCCGGCGGCGGCCGTCCGGTCGCCTTCCCGACCGTCCTGATCGAACAGGGAGTCGCCCACGGCGGTGCGGGCGGAGAGGACGGCGTGCCCGGCCCGGTGGGCGCTGGTCAGGCCGGCCGTACGCAGGGCGGTGAGGTGCTGGGAGACTGCGGCCGGGGACAGTCCGGTCCGGCGGGCCAGCTCGGTGGTCGAGGCCGGGGAGTCCAGTTCGGCCAGCAGCCGGGCCCGGGAGCGGCCGAGGACGGCGGCCAGCGCGTCGGTGCGCGCGGCCGAGCCCGGGCGCTCCTCCCAGAGCGCGGCCGTGCCGCGCGCCGGGTAGACCAGCTGCGGCGGGTCCGGCGGCAGCACCCGGGTGAGCACCCGCGGCCAGGCGAAGGCCGAGGGGACCAGCAGCAGTCCGGCCGCGGCGTTCAGCCGGTTCACCGCGCAGTGGCGGTCCTCCAGCCGCAGTGCGGTGCCGTCCCAGCGGACCGTCCCGTGCAGGTCGTCCAGCATCCGCGCGCTGCCGTGCTCGGCGGCCTGCCGGGAGCGGTGGAAGACGTCCGCGGCCAGCAGCGCGCTGATCCGGGCCCAGTACGGGGCGAGCGCAAGCTCCCAGTACGCCTCGATCTCGGCGGCCAGCCGGGGCAGCTGGCCCGCCGGGTCGCGGTGCAGCGGTTCCAGGCCGGCGGGCAGCCGGCCGCCGGCCTCGGCGGCCAGGATGTCGAGGTCGGCGCGGACCTGCCCGGCGCCGGTCGCGGTGATTGCGGCCAACTCCTCGGCGAGGGTGGTCGAGCAACCCGCCGGGGCGGGGTTGAGGAAGTCGGGCAGGTGGCCCTCGGGCGGGACCATCGCGGCCAGTCGTCCCCGGTCGAGTCCGGCGGCGGCCAGCCGTCCGCGCACCTGGCCGGCCCAGCGGCGGTGCAGCGCGGGGACGGGGGAGCGGGCCAGGGCGCGCAGGCTGGTCACAACCTCCTGCATCGGGCTGACCGCGAACCGGGTCAGCGCCAAGTCCTGGGTGGAGAAGTGGAGTTCCGTCCGCACGCCGCAGCTCCCTTCGGAAGATTCGGCCCCAGCTTAATCATTGGTGGCGGGCCCGGAGCGGGGCGCAGGATGCCGGTGTTCCCACCGATCCGTACGAAAGCCGGTGACCACCATGTCCACCACCCCCGAGGCCCGCGAGCGGGCGCTGCGGCTGCGCGAACTCCTCGCGGAGGGCGTGCTCGTCCTGCCCAACGCCTGGGACGCGGGCAGCGCCGCGGTGATCGCCTCGGCCGGCGCCCGGGCCATCGCCACCACCAGCGGCGGCGTCTCCTGGTCGCTCGGACACGGCGACGGCCAGCGGATGGACCGGGCGGCAGCGGTCGCGGCGGCCCGCCGGGTCGTCACCGCGGTGGACCTGCCGGTCACCGTCGACGCCGAGGGCGGCTACGGGCCGCTGCCCGCCGACGTGGCCGCGACCGTCACCGAACTGGTCGGCGCCGGCGCGGCCGGGGTCAACCTGGAGGACTCGACGGCCGTCGGCGGGCCGCTGTTCCCGGTGGCCGAGCAGGCCGAGCGGCTGCGCGCGGCCCGGACGGCGGCCGCGGCGGCCGGACTGCCCGAGCTGCTGGTCAACGCCCGGACCGACGTCTTCCTGTTCGGACTGGGCGGGCTCGACGACGTCCTGGACCGGGCCGAGGCCTACGCGCAGGCGGGCGCCGACGGCCTGTTCGTCCCCGGGCTGCTGGACCTCGACCTGCTCACCGAGCTGTGCCGGCGCTCCCCGCTGCCGGTGAACGCGATGGCCGGGCCGGGCGGGCCGGCCGTCGCCGAGCTGGCCGCCACCGGGGTATGGCGGATCAGCGTCGGCACCGGCCTCGCCCAGGCCGCGTACACGGTGGCCCACCGGGCCGCCGTCGAGCTGCTCGGCGCCGGGACGCTGACGGAGCTCGACGGGGCGCTCGGCTTCGGGGAGCTGAACGGGCTCTACTGACCCGCTACCGGTCGGTATGGGCCGTACGGGCCGTACAGCCCGTACAGCCCGTACCGGCCTACAGGCTCTGTGAGAGCTCAGCCCGTGAAGCCCAGCCCGGCCAGGCTCTGCTCGATCCGGGCGCGGTGGGCGGCCTCCCAGTCGTCCAGGGTCTCGGCGGCCTCCTTGGCCAGCTTGGCCCGGGCCGCCTCCAGGACCGCCGTCCGCTCGGCGGCGGGCACCGCCACGACGCCCTCCTCGTCGGCCACCACGATGTCGCCGGGAGCCACCAGCACGCCGCCGCAGCGCACCGGGACGCCGTGGGCGCCCAGCTGCTTCTTGGCGCCGGGGATCGGGATGACGCCCCGGGCGACCACCGGGAAGCCCAGGTCGCGGACCTCGGCGAGATCCCGGATCAGGCCGTCGGCCACGAAGGCGGCGACGCCCCGGCGCTGGGCCACCGCGCAGACGTTGCCGCCGGCCAGCGCGTAGTCCAGGTCGCCGGACTCCACCACGATCACCGCGCCGGGCTCGGCCCGGTAGATCGCGGCGTGCAGCATCAGGTTGTCGCCGGGCGGGCACTGCACGGTGAAGGCCGGTCCGGCCACCCGGGGCATGCCCGCCCACAGCGGACGCAGTCCGATGTCCATGACCCGGGCGCGGCCCAGGACGTCGGCCAGGGTGGTGGTGGGAATGTCCGCGAAGTCCTTGAAGTCCCCGTCCATGCTTCCTCTTTCCTCGATCGTTCCCTCGATGGTCGGACGATCGGAAGACTAGAACGGGCCGGTCGACGGAGCACCGGAACCCTGGCGCCCGTCCGCGCCCGTACGCGCCGGCACCCGCCCGCCACCTCCTCGGCCGACCCGGAGCACGGCCGTCCGCTCTTCCTCCTTGATCCGCCCCAAGCGGTCCGCCGCTCGGCGTAGCCTTCGTGCATGGCAGAGAGCAAGGCCCGGAAGACCGCGACCAAGCCGGCGGCGGAGCCCGCTGCGAAGACGGCCGCGAAGAAGACGGCGGCCGCGAAGACGGCGGTGAGGCCGAGGAAGCCCGAGTCGCACCTGGCGATGGTGCGGCGGGCCCGGCGGATCAACCGCGAGCTGGCGGAGCTGTACCCGTACGCCCACCCGGAGCTGGACTTCGAGAACCCGTTCCAGCTGCTGGTGGCCACCGTGCTGTCGGCGCAGACCACCGACCTGCGGGTGAACCAGACCACCCCGGCGCTGTTCGCGAAGTACCCGACGCCCGAGGACATGGCGGCGGCGAACCCGGAGGAGCTGGAGGAGATCATCCGCCCGACCGGTTTCTTCCGGAACAAGGCGAAGTCGCTGATCGGCCTCTCGACCGCGCTGCGCGACGAGTTCGGCGGTGAGGTCCCGGGCCGGCTGGCCGACCTGGTGACCCTGCCCGGGGTCGGTCGCAAGACCGCCAACGTGGTGCTCGGCAACGCCTTCGGAGTCCCCGGGATCACTGTGGACACCCACTTCGGGCGGCTGGCCCGCCGGTTCGGCTGGACCACCGAGGACGACCCGGTGAAGGTCGAGCTGGCCGTCGCCGAGATCTTCCCGAAGTCGGAGTGGACGATGCTGTCGCACCGCGTGGTCTTCCACGGCCGGCGGATCTGCCACTCCCAGAAGCCCGCCTGCGGGGCCTGCCCGATCGCGCCGCTCTGCCCCGCGTACGGGGAGGGCGAGCTGGATCCGGAGAAGGCCCGCAAGCTGCTCAAGTACGAGATGGGCGGCCAGCCCGGCCAGCGGCTCAGGCCGCCGTCGGACTTCCCCGGCGAGGCTGCCGCCCGCGCCGACGCGACCGCCCACCAGGGGCGGGTCGCGGACCAGGGGGTGGAAGCGTGACCGAGGGTGTTGTCGAGCGGAACGACCTGCCGGGCTGGCTGGAGCCGGTCCGGGACGCGGCCGAGCGGGTGCTGCCGGAGCAGCTGAGCCGCTTCCTGCCGCCGAGCGAGGGCGGTCGGGCGGCGGCGGTGCTGATGCTGTTCGGCGAGGGCCCCGACGGGCCGGACCTGCTGCTGATCGAGCGGGCCCGCTCGCTGCGCTCGCACGCCGGCCAGCCGTCCTTCCCGGGCGGCGCGCTGGACCCGGAGGACGGCGACCCGGACGGCTCCGGCCCGATCGCGGCGGCGCTGCGCGAGGCCTGGGAGGAGACCGGCCTGGACCCGGCCGGGGTGCAGGTCTTCGCCGCGCTGCCCCGGCTGTACATCCCGGTGAGCCGCTTCGTGGTCACGCCGGTGCTGGGCTGGTGGCGTGAGGAGTCGCCGGTGCGGCCGGTGGACCGGGGCGAGACCGGCGCGGTGTTCCGGGTGACGATCGCCGACCTCGCCGACCCGGCGAACCGGGTCCGGCTGCGGCACCCGTCCGGGCACGTCGGGCCGGCCTTCGCGGTGGCCGGGCGGCTGGTCTGGGGGTTCACCGCCGGGGTGATCGACCGGGTGCTGCACCACAGCGGGCTGGAGCGGCCGTGGGACCCGTCCCGGGTCGTCGACCTCTCGGACGACGCCCTGGCGCTCGTCCAGGGCGACCTCGAGCACTCCCGGGTCCTGCCGGGCGGCGGCGCCGACGGTTCGTGACGGACCGTCGGCGCGGCACGGTCGCGAAGCGTGGGAGGGTGTCGGAGTGAACGTGCTGGATGTGCTGCTGGTCCTCGCCGCCGTCGGATTCGCCATTTCGGGCTACCGGCAGGGCTTCGTGGTGGGCGTCCTGTCGCTGGTCGGCTTCCTCGGCGGCGGCCTGCTGGCCGTCCAGCTGCTGCCGCTGCTGCTCGACCACCTCAGCCCCGGCACCACGGCCTCGGTGGTGGCCGTGGTGGTGGTGATCGTCTGCGCCGCGATCGGCCAGGCGGTCACCGCGCACTACGGCTGGAAGCTGCGCGGCCACATCGACCGCCGTCCGGCCCGGGTGCTGGACGCGTCCGGCGGCGCGGTGGTCAACGTGATCTCGATGCTGCTGGTCGCCTGGCTGATCGGCTCCGCGCTGGCCGGCACGTCCCTGCCGACGGTCTCCAAGCAGGTCCGCTCCTCGGCGATCCTCAGCGGCGTCCAGGAGGCGCTGCCGGGTGACGCGCCGAACTGGTTCTCCGACTTCTCCAAGGTGCTCGCCCGCAACGGCTTCCCGCAGGTCTTCAACCCCTTCGAGCACGAGCCGATCACCCAGGTCGACACCCCGGACCCGGCGCTGGCCAACAGCCCGGCGGTGGCCCGGGCGCGGCAGAGCCTGGTCAAGGTGGTCGGCACCGCGACCTCCTGCGGCAAGACCCTGGAGGGCAGCGGCTTCGTCTTCGCCCCGCACCGGGTGATGACCAACGCCCACGTGGTGGGCGGCGTCGACGAGCCGACCGTGCAGATCGGCGGCGTCGGCCAGCTGTACGACGCCACGGTGGTCCGCTACGACTGGCAGCGCGACATCGCCGTCCTGGACGTGCCCAAGCTCAACGCGCCCGCACTGACCTTCGCGGGCGAGGCGAGGACCAACGACAGCGCGATCGTCGCGGGCTTCCCCGAGAACGGCGCCTTCAACGTCCAGCCCGCCCGCATCCGCGGCCGGATCCAGGCCAACGGCCCGGACATCTACCACCGCGGCCAGGTGGTGCGCGACGTCTACTCGGTGCGCTCGCTGGTCCGCCAGGGCAACAGCGGCGGCCCGCTGCTCACCCCGGACGGCCAGGTGTACGGCGTGGTCTTCGCCAAGTCCCTGGACAGCGCCGACACCGGGTACGTGCTGACCTCGGCCGAGGTGCGCGAGGACGCGACGGCGGGCAGCACCGCGAGCGGCCGGGTGGACACCCAGGGCTGCGCGCTCTGAGACCGCGCCCCGAAACCGCGGGGCCCGCCGGTGCGGGATCCGTCGTACCGTCAGGCCGCCCTGGTAGCCTCGGCGGCGCTCACCCGTTCGGCTCAACCGGGTTGCCGTCCCGGAGTGAGTCAACGGGAGGTCGTGGTAGTCCGATGATGGGTCATTCGCACGCGGTGAGCGGGGCGATGCTGTACGCGGCCTCGGCCCCGTTCCTGCCCCCGCTGCTGCTGCACACCACGCTGCAGCCGGCGGACATACTGATGGGCACGGTGCTGTGCGCGGGCGCGGCACTGCTGCCGGACCTCGACCACCACGACGGTTCGATCGCCAACTTCCTCGGCCCGCTCTCCAAGGCGCTCTGCCGCTTCGTGGCCTGGGCCTCCGGCGGGCACCGGCACGCCACCCACTCGCTGCTGTTCGTGGCGCTGATGGGCGGCGGCACCTGGGCCGGCGTCACCTTCCTGGGCCGCTACTTCACCCTCACGGTGACGTTCTTCCTGCTGGCGCTGGCGGTCAAGGCGCTGCGGCTCTGCCCGCCGAGCAACGGCCCGGAGGCGTGGATCACCGTCATCGGCCTGGCCGCGCTCGGCACCTTCGGGATGAACACCTGGATGCCCAACGCGCCCGGCTGGCTGCCGTACGCGGTCGGGCTGGGCACGCTGGCGCACCTGCTGGGCGACTGCCTGACCAAGAAGGGCGCGCCGCTGCTGTGGCCGCACAAGGAGCGCTACGAGATCGTGCTGATCAAGCGCAGCGGCAACAACGTCGAGACCAAGGTGCTGGTGCCGATCATGTCGGTGGCGACCTTCGTGCTGCTCTGGTTCACGGCGCTGTCACCGCAGATCGTGAACTAGGCGCAGAACGCCAACTAGCCGCAGAACGTGAATCAGCCGCAGAGCGTGAACTGAACGGCGGCCGGAAGCGGCGCGTGGCCCTCAGGTCTCGCGCCGCAGCCGTGCGCCCACCCACCGGGCGCGCCGGCCGAGGATGCGCGGGATGCCCAGCTGCCGCTGCGCCCCGCGCTGGCGGCGGTCGAGGCCCTCGAAGCCGAGGTCCTCCGCCCGGTCCGGGAGGTGTGCGGGGCGCTGGGGACTGTTGTGGCGTCGGCCGCGCGGGGCGTCGTCGCGATCGGGCATCCAGGTCATACCGGAATGGATGCCCCTGGGCCGGAGGGAGTAACCGCCCGGGTGCGCCGAAACTGGCCCATGCGCATGTCATATGAGCGCAACATCAAGGGAGTTGGGACTTCCGACCCCTTCCGGGAGCCCTGGGGAGGGCCCTCCGGTCGTCACTCCTTGTGGCGACCGACCCAGTCCAGCAGCTCCGCCGTGAACTCCTCCGGAGCCTCCTCGTGCGGGAAGTGCCCGACCCCCGGCAGCAGCCGCCAGCGGTACGGCGCCGCCACGTACTCGCCGCCGCCCAGTGCGGTGTGCGACAGCAGCACCGGGTCCGCGGCGCCCTGGACGTGCAGGGTCGGTGCGGTGATCGGCTTCTTCATCCGGCGGGCGAACTGGATGCCGTCCGGCCGGGCCATCGAGCGCAGCAGCCAGCGGTACGGCTCGATCGAGCAGTGCGCGGTGCTGGGGATCTGGATCGCCTGCCGGTACGCGTGCACCGCCGCCCCGTCCAGCTTGTTCGGCCCGGCCCACTCGTCCAGGTAGCGGCCCACCAGCGCCGCGTCGTCGGCGACCAGGCGGCGTTCCGGTATCCACGGCCGCTGGAAGCCCAGGACGTGGTCGAAGGCGGCGATCTGCTTGCGGTCCGTCAGCAGCGCCCGGCGCAGGTCCCGGGGGTGCGCCGCGGAGACCGCGGTGAGGCTCTGGATCACCGAGGGGCGCATCACCGCCGCCACCCAGGCCAGGGTGCCGCCGGAGGCGTGCCCCACCAGGTGCGCGCGGCGCTCGCCGAGCGAGCGGATCACCCCGGTGATGTCCAGGGCGAGGTTGCCCGGGTCGTAGCCGCGCGGGGTGCGGTCGCTGCCGCCGATGCCGCGCAGGTCGAGCGCCACGGCGCGGTAGCCGGCTTCGGCCAGCGCGGTCAGCTGGTGGCGCCAGGCCCACCAGTACTCGGGCCAGCCGTGCACCAGCAGCACCAGCGGGCCGGAGCCCAGCTCGGTGATGTGGAAACGGGCGCCGTTGGCCGCCAGGTCGCGGTGCTTCCACGGACCGGACTGCCGGATGCTCCACGCCTCGGCAGCGGCGTCCTCGGACCGCCCGGGGGCGGCGGCGCCCTCGACGGCCTCCGGGCCGGTCTCCGGGCCGCCCTCGGGCCCCGAGGCGGGGCCGGAGACGGCGGACGGCTGCGCGGGAGCGGGCTTCTGGTCGAGCGGCATACCGAGAGCGTGTCACATCCGTGCGAAGGACACGTGCCCGGCACTCGCTGCGGGCGGGTCCGGGCACGTACGGGCGGGGGCGGTTACGGGATGCGGCCCAGGCCCCGGTCGATCTCCTCCTGGGTGGCCGGGCGCGGCCGGGCGTTCCTCAGCACCTCGGCGGTCTTCTGGGCGCCCTCGATGGTGCGCTCCGGCTTCTGGATCTTCTTGAAGAAGCGCCCCGCCAGCAGGAAGAGGACGGCGGCGAGCACCCAGTAGGCGGCTGCCACGATGAGGAAGGACCAGCCGAGCGACAGGCCCAGCGCGTGGATGCCGAAGGCGAACGCGGCGCTCAGCATCGGAACGGAGAACAGCAGCACCACGGCGGCGACGGCGCCCGAGACACCGCCGGCGACGCCGCGCTTGACGTCCGCCTTGATCTCGGACTTGGCGAGCGCGATCTCGTCGTGGACGAGTGCGCTCAGGTCGGCGGTGGCCGCCGCGAACAGCTGCCCCACCGAACGCTCGCCCTCGTAGGGCGCCCGGCCGTTGCTGGACGGGTCTGCGGCTCCTGTGGGCATCAGCGGTTCTCCTCTGCGGCTGTTGCGGCGTGACGCCGTCGCGGTGCGCGGTTTCCGGGGCCGGTGGGGGATCCGGAGGCGTCAGTGGTGTGTCGACAGCTCAGAATCATGCCCCTACCGGTCAGTCGGACACCACTCCGGGGCCCCGCCGGAGGGACGTGTCCTGGCTTCGGAAGGCGGCCGCGGGGTGCGGCGCGGGGTGCGGCACGGCGTGGAGTGCGGTGCGGGGTGCGGGGTGCGGCGCGGTGCGGGGCCCCTCGGCGGGGCTCAGCGGTCGCTGCCGGGACCTTCGCCCGGCCGGGGCCGGGGTGCCTCGGCGAGCGCCGCCCGGTCGGCGGTCCGGGCCCGCCAGGCCGGATCGTCCTGCTGGTAGACGTCCGGGATGCCGTCGCCGTCCTCGTCCCGGTCCTCCTCCTCGCACAGGGCGCGGTAGTGCCGGTTGCGCAGCTTGAGCAGCACGGTGGCGACCACCGCGCAGAGCAGCGAGCCGACCAGGACGGCCGTCTTGGAGCGGTCGGCCAGCGCCAGGTCGTCCGGGAACGCCAGTTCGCTGATCAGCAGCGAGACGGTGAAGCCGATCCCGGCGAGCACCGAGACGGCGAACAGGTCGGCCCACTTGAGCTGGGGGTTCAGCTCGGCCCGGGTGAACCGGGCGGCCAGCCAGGTGCCGCCGAATATGCCCACCGTCTTGCCGACCAGCAGGCCGATCACGATGCCGAGCGGCGCGGCCTGGGTGAACACCTCGCGCAGGGCCGGGCCGGAGATCGTCACCCCGGCCGCGAACAGCGCGAACACCGGGACGGCCAGTCCGGCCGAGAGCGGGCGGACCAGGTGCTCGATGTGCTCGCCGGGGGAGTGCTGCTCGTCGCCCTCCCGGTGGCAGCGCAGCATCAGGCCCATCGCGACGCCGGCGACGGTGGCGTGGATGCCGCTCTCGTGCATCAGCGCCCAGACCACGAGGGCCAGCGGCACGAACAGGTACCAGCCCTTCACCCCGCGCCGGTGCAGGAACCAGAACAGCACCAGACCGGCGAAGGCCAGGCCGAGCGCCCAGAACTTGATCCCGGAGCTGTAGAAGACCGCGATGATCAGGATCGCGATCAGGTCGTCGACCACGGCCAGGGTCAGCAGGAAGGCGCGCAGCGCGGAGGGCAGGTGACTGCCGACCACGGCCAACACCCCGAGGGCGAAGGCGATGTCGGTGGCGGTCGGGATGGCCCAGCCGCCGGGGTGGCCGCCGCTGCCGGAGTTGACCAGGGCGAACAGGATCGCGGGCAGGGCGACGCCGCAGACGGCGGCGATCACCGGCAGCAGCGCGGCGCTCGGGGTGCGCAGCTCGCCCGCCACGAACTCGCGCTTGAGCTCGATGCCGGCCACGAAGAAGAAGACCGTCAGCAGGCCGTCCTTGGCCCAGTTGGCCAGGGTGAGGTCGAGGTGGAGCGGGGCGGAGGGGCCGATCCGGTGGTCGAGCACGCTCTCGTACGCGTTCGGCCAGACGTTGGCCCAGATCAGCGCGACCACGGCGGCGGCCAGCAGCAGCATCCCGCCGACCGTCTCGGTGCGCAGGGCGTTGGTGACGAAGGTGCGCTCGGGCAGCGACAGCCGGCCGAGGAACTGCCGACGGCGGGTCGTCGGCTCGTGGGCGGGCGGCTGGTCGGTCACGGGGACCTCCTGGGGCTGGGAGCGGCAAACGGATGCACGGGTGGTGCAGTTGCCGACCAGACTTCCCGGCGCGCCCTGTGACGCCCGCGGATCCTGTCAAGGGCCTTGATGCGTCCTTAACAGTCTAGCGGGACGTTCGGGTGACATCCGGATTGTCCTAGTAAATGACTTAAGCCCTGGGGGCCGCTACTGCACTCCCGAGGAGCAGCGGACCGGTACCCGAACGGCCCAGGCCGAGTGCAGTCGGGTGAACGGCTCCCTAAGGTCGATCGCAGGCGCCCGCCCGATCCGGGCCGGTGCGCAGCCCTTCGGTTCCCGCTGTTCTAGCTGTTCTAGCTGTTCCCGCTGTTTCTGCTGGAGGCACGACCATGTCCGGTGGTGGCACCACCCTGCCCCAACCGCCCCTCTTACCCGGTGAGCCCGCCGACGCCGACCGGCATCCCGGCCGGGTGCTCCACCCGGCCCCCCGTCCGGAGTTCGCCCCGGAGTTCAGTCCGGAGCTCGGCCCGGAGTTCGGCCCGAAGCGCCGTGCGGAGGCCGCCGAGGACGTCCCGGCGGACCTCGACCGGCTGCTCCGTCCGCTGTTCCGCTCCGCCGGACCGGACGGCGGCGTCGCCGTCGTGGTGATCCGCGGCGACGAGCGGACGGTCGCCTGCCGGGGGCACTCCGACCGCTCCGGCCGCCACCCGGTCCGGGCCGACACCCGCTTCGAGCTCGGGTCCGTGACCAAGACCTTCACCGGACTGCTGCTCGCCGAGATGGCCGCCCGCGGTGAGGTCCGCTACGACGACCCGATCGACCGCTACCTCCCCGCGAACGCCGTCCCCGGCTACCCGCACGAGCGGCCGATCACCCTGCTCCACCTGGCCACCCACACCTCCGGCCTGCCCCGACTGCCGGTCGGCCTGCTGCCGGCCGCGGCACCCCGGTGGTTCACCCGCCCGTACGCCACGTTCGGGCCGACCCACCTGCTCGACGCACTGTCACGGACCCCCGTCCGGGGCACCCCGGGCACCCAGGTGCGGTACTCCAACCTCGGCTCCGGGCTGCTCGGACTGCTGCTGGCCAATGCGGCCGGACAGCGCTACGACGACCTGCTGGCCACCCGGGTCTGCGGGCCGCTCGGCCTGCTGGACACCTCCAGCGGCCCCGGCCGGGAGGACGTCAGCGGGTACCGGCGCGGCCGACGGGTGCCGTCCTTCCGGCTGCCCGCCCTGCCGGGCGCCTCGGCACTGCGCTCCACCGCGGACGACATGCTCCGCTACCTCCAGGCCCACCTGTCGCTGGACGCCGTCCCGTTGCCCGAGCGAGCCGACGCGGCGGCGCTGCGTACGGCGCTCGGCGAGGTCCGTCGGCCGAGGGTGGGGCGGCGCCGGGGCGGTACCCGGCTCTGCGTGGGCTGGAACCAGTGGGGGCCGGGCGGTGCGCCGGGTGGTGTGCTGGGTGGGGGCGGCGCGGACGGCGCCGGCGGCGAGGCCGGTGCGATCGGCTCGGTCGGTGAACTGGCCGCGGTCGACGCGGTGGGGGTGCCGGCCGAGGGGGAGGGCGCCGAGGAGCTGGTGTTCCAGGTCGGGTCGACCCGGGGGTTCAGCACCTTCGTCGGGTTCAGTCCGCGGGCCCAGGTCGGGCTGGCGGTGCTGGCCGGAGCATGGACGGGAGTGCGGGTCCTGCGCGGCCGGGTCATCGTCCAGGGCGCCTACGAGACCCTGCGCACCCTGGCCGCCCAGCGCGGCACGGCGATCGGCACGGTGACCGGTACCGCAGCGGTGGAGGGGTGAGCCCCGTACGACGTGACGACGTGACGCTGTGACGGCCTGATGCTGTGACGACGTGACGGCGGGGCCCCGGGTGGTGGTCACGCACCGCCCGGGGCCCCGCTCCGTATGGCTGCTGAAAGGCTTCTGACGCCTCGATCAGCCGTTGTTGCTGTTGCCGTCGCCGTGCGGCGGCAGCTGGGCCTGGATCTGGCTCATCACCGTGCTGTCGGCGAGGGTGGTGGTGTCACCGACCTCGCGGCCCTCGGCGATGTCGCGCAGCAGACGGCGCATGATCTTGCCGGAACGGGTCTTCGGCAGCTCGCCGACGACCTTGATCTGCTTCGGCTTGGCGATCGGGCCGAGCGTGCGGCCGACGTGGGCGCGCAGCTCCTCGACCAGCTCGGGGGTCTCGGTGACGCCGCCGCGCAGGATCACGAACGCGACGATGGCCTGGCCGGTGGTCGGGTCGGCGGCGCCCACCACGGCGGACTCCGCCACGGTCGGGTGGCCGACCAGGGCCGACTCGACCTCGGTGGTGGAGATGTTGTGGCCCGAGACCAGCATGACGTCGTCGACCCGGCCGAGCAGCCAGATGTCGCCGTCCTCGTCCTTCTTGGCGCCGTCACCGGCGAAGTAGCGGCCCTCGAAGCGCGACCAGTAGGTGTCGATGTAGCGCTGGTCGTCGCCCCAGATGGTGCGGAGCATGGACGGCCACGGCTCGGTGAGCACCAGGTAGCCGCCGGAGCCGTTCGGGACCTCCCTGGCCTCGTCGTCCACCACGGTGGCCGCGATGCCCGGCAGGGCGCGCTGGGCCGAGCCCGGCTTGGTCTCGGTGACGCCCGGCAGCGGGCTGATCATCATGGCGCCGGTCTCGGTCTGCCACCAGGTGTCGACGATGGGGGCCTTGCCGCCGCCGATGTGCTCGCGGTACCAGACCCACGCCTCGGGGTTGATCGGCTCGCCGACGCTGCCGAGCACCCGCAGCGAGGACAGGTCGAACTTCGCGGGGATGTCGTCGCCCCACTTCATGAACGTGCGGATCGCGGTCGGCGCGGTGTAGAGGATCGTCACGCCGTACTTCTGGACGATCTCCCAGAACCGGCCCTGGTGCGGGGTGTCCGGGGTGCCCTCGTAGATGACCTGGGTGGCGCCGTTGGAGAGCGGGCCGTAGACGATGTACGAGTGGCCGGTGACCCAGCCGATGTCGGCGGTGCACCAGTAGACGTCGGTCTCCGGCTTGAGGTCGAAGACCGCGTGGTGGGTGTAGCTGGCCTGGGTGAGGTAGCCGCCCGAGGTGTGCAGGATGCCCTTGGGCTTACCGGTGGTGCCCGAGGTGTAGAGGATGAACAGCGGGTGCTCGGCCTCGTGCGCCTCGGGGGCGTGCTCGGTGGACTGACGCGCCGTGATCTCGTGCCACCAGACGTCGCGGCCCTCGGTCCAGGCGATCTCCTGCTCGGTGCGGCGGATCACCAGGACGTGCTCGACGCCGTCGACCTTGGTGAGCGCCTCGTCGATGGCCGGCTTGAGCGCGGAGGGCTTGCCGCGGCGGTAGCCGCCGTCGGCGGTGATGACGAGCTTGGCCTGGGCGTCCTGGATGCGGGAGGCGACGGCGTCGGCGGAGAAGCCGCCGAAGACCACCGAGTGGGTGGCGCCGATCCGGGCGCAGGCGAGCATCGCGACGACCGCCTCGGCGATCATCGGGAGGTACACGGCGACCCGGTCGCCCTTGCGGACGCCGAGCTCCAGCAGCGCGTTGGCGGCCTGCGAGACCTCGTCCTTGAGCTGCGCGTAGGTGATCGAGCGGCTGTCGCCGGGCTCGCCCTCGAAGTGGATGGCGACCCGGTCGCCGAGGCCGTTCTCGACGTGGCGGTCGACGCAGTTGTAGGCCACGTTGAGCTTGCCGTCGGCGAACCACTTGGCGAAGGGCGGGTTGGACCAGTCGAGCGTCTCGGTCGGCTCGACGGCCCAGCTCAGGCGACGGGCCTGCTCGGCCCAGAAGCCCAGACGGTCCTCGGAGGCCTGGGCGTACGCGGCCGCGGTGACGTTGGCCGCTGCGGCGAGCTCTGCCGGCGGGGCGAAACGCCGCTCCTCCTTGAGCAGGTTGGCCAGGCTCTCGTTGCTCAACGCGCACTCCTCATCGAGTCATGATCTGGGGCGATCCCGTGCGTGGGGATTGTCCCGTGTGTCCCAGCGCACAGCTCACCAGGCGAACGGGCCAGTTGACAAGAGGCTCCTTGCAATTGGTGTAGACCTTTGACCGATCGTCGAACGGTCGATCGCCGGATCCGCCGTACGGTGGGCCGATCCTGGTACGACGATCCCATGACTGTGGTGCCGGTCACGACGGTGATCATGATGACTGTCACGACGGTGGTGACGTTCATGGTGGTGGCCTCGGCGGCGATCCCGGCTCGATGTCGGTTCGACCGCCGCCCGACCGCCGCCCGACCGCGGCACGACCGCGGCACGACCGCCGTACGGCCAGCTGCCCGGAGGCGGCAGGCCGTACGGCGGTCGGAGGGCCCGTGTCCCGGCCCGCCCGGCGGAGACACGGACCCGGCTCTCAGGCGGCCAGCTGGGGCCCCTCCTCGCTGCCGGCGGCCGGAATCCGGGCGTCGTTTCTCACTCGTTCAGCCGAATCGCCCTCCGGCCGGGCCTCGACCGGGCTGAACGTCCCGGCGGCGCGGTCCAGGACGTAGGCCTGGGCGGTGGCGAAGTCGAAGTACATGCCGACCAGGCGCAGGGTGCCCTCCTCGACCCGGCGCTCCACCGCGGGGTTCGCCATCAGCTGGTCCAACTGCTGCACCACGTTGGTGATGCAGAGCTGCTCCGCGAGGTCCACCACCGGCCGGTCGGCGAACTCGGCCGGGGCCCGGCGGAGCCGGTCCAGCGAGCCGCGGCCGTTGCGCAGCCAGCGGGTCAGCGGGGTGGGTGACCCGGGGCGCTCGTGCACGCCGTCCAGCAGGGCCTTCATGGCGCCGCAGCCGGAGTGGCCGCAGATCGTGATCGAGCGCACCTCCAGCGCCTCGACCGCGTACTGCACCGCGGCGGCCACCGAGTCGTCGGCCGCACCGGGCTCGAACGGGGCCGGCACCAGGTTGCCGACGTTCCGGACGGTGAAGAGGTCGCCCGGCCCGCTGTTGGTGATCATGCTGGTCACCATCCGGGAGTCCGCGCAGGTCAGGAAGAGCTGGGACGGCGTCTGCCCCTCCCGGGCCAGCCGGGCGAGTTCGGGCCTGACCAGCGGGGCGGTGTGCTGCTGGAACACCCGGACGCCGTCCAGCAGCCGGCCGTGCGGGTCCTCCTGCTGCTCGATGCAGTGGTGGCCGCCCCACGGCGTCCAGGCCCGGCAGCGGTGCGGGCCCGGGGAACTGCCCGCGCGGACGGTGCCGTCGGGGTCGAGCACCTCGTCGTCCTGGCGCCGCGTCACCAGCGAGACCTGACCGCCCGCGGCCTGGTACCCCGTCCGCCAGTCGTGCAGCGTCTCGTAGGCGGCGTGGTCCAGGAAGGAACCGTCGTGCACGACGGTGACCTCGGCGCCCCTGGGGATCCCGGCCAGCGCCCGGCTCAGCCGGGGGACGGCGGTGAAGGTGAGCGGGCCGTGGGTCTGGACGGTGACCGAGCCGTCGGGGCCGGTCGCGACGTCCACGTGGGCCCGGGTGAGCCGGTAGAGCGCGAGCAGCACGGCGGTGGCCGCGCCGAGGCCGACGCCCCACAGCACGCCGAAGGCCACCACGGCGAGCAGGGTGGTCAGGTAGACCGGGAACTCGCGGTGCCGGTGCACGTTGCGGATGTGCGCGAAGCTCACCATCTGCAGCCCGACCACCAGCACCAAGGCGGCCAGTGCGGCCAGCGGGATCCGGCGCAGCCCACCGGTCAGCGCCAGGGCGGCGGTGAGCACCCAGACCCCGTGCATGACCGAGGCCCACCGACTCTGCCCGCCGGCCCGGACGTTGGCCGTACTGCGGACGGCGCCGCCGGCGATCGGCAGTCCGCCGACCAGCCCGCTGACCAGGTTGGCGAGGCCCTGCCCGCGCAGCTCGCGGTCGAGGTCGCCGGTGCGCTGGGACATCCGGTCCACCGCCACGGCGGACAGCAGCGACTCCACGCTCGCGACGGCGGTGACGGTGAGGACGGCGGCGATCACCCCGGCGAGCGAACCGTGCGGCAGCGCGGGCACCAGTGAGTGCGGCTGCCAGGCGGGCAGTTCGATGTGGGCGAGCTGCAGGTCCAGGGCGAGGGCGAGCGCGGTGGCGACGGCCACGGCGGCCAGCGGGCCGGGCACCTTGGTGAGGCGGGCACCGAACTCGCCCGCGCGGCCCGGGAGTCGGCCGAGCCTGGGCCAGCCCAGCAGCACGGCCACGGTCACCGAGCCGGCCAACAGGGCGGGTGGGTGCGGACCGGCCAACTGCCCGGGCATCGCCAGCAGGTTGGCGATCGCCGAGCTCTGCGGGGAGCCGCCGAGGACGACGTGCAGCTGGGCGATGGCGATGGTCAGTCCGACCCCGGCCAGCATGCCGTGCACGATCGCGGGCGAGACGGCGAGCGCCGTCCGGGCCACCCGGCGTGCACCGAGCAGGAGTTGGAGCAGTCCGGCGGCGAGGGTGATGGCACAGGTGGCCCGCCAGCCGTACTGGGCGATCAGTCCGGCGGTGATCACGGTCAGCGCGGCTGAGGGGCCGCTGACCATGAGCGGGGTGCCGCCGCACAGCCCGACCACGATGCCGCCCACGGCCGCTGCTGCCAGCCCGGCGGTGAGCGGGGCGCCGGTGGCGAGCGCGATGCCGAGGGAGAACGGCACGGCGATCAGGAAGACCACCACGGAGGCGGAGAGGTCCTGGGCCCACCGGGCCCGGGAGCCGGGGCCGGGTGGCGCGTGGTCGGTGGTGTCGGAGGCGATGGGTGCGCTGGAGATGTCGAGGGTCATGGTCTTCCCGTCTGTCCGGGGGAACGAACGCAGTCAGGTCCGGTGGTGAGTCCGGGGTGGGGCTCCGGGGCGGATCGGCTGTCGTGGGTCGCGACGGTGTGGCGGGATGGCGTGGGCGCGGCGGGGAATGCGGGTGTCACCGGCCGGCGTCGACCATCTGGGCCCGCCAGGGGCCAGGGCGAGGAGCGGGATGTCTCGCCGAAGGCCGTCGGAACGGGCCATCAAGACTCGGTAAACCGAGGGTAATGAAATCTTTGCACAGCGTTGTTCTCGGAGGGAAGCGGAAAATCGCCGGTTCACCCCATTGGGTGGTGTTCGAACGGACGGGAATCTGCTGGTGGGAGGCTCGGGCCGGTCCCTGGACGCTCCCCTTGGGCGGCCCTGGGGCGTCGGTCGGGGGCGTCGGCCGGGGGTGGGGCCAGGGGTGGGGCCGGAACGGCGAACGGGCCGCGGCGTCCCCCGGGGTGAGGGGGAGGCCGCGGCCCGTCCGGTCGGTGGCGGTGCCGTGCTCGGGACCGCGCGGTGATGTCAGACGGGGGCTCCGGCGGGGAGGCCGCTCGGGATTCCGCCGAGGACGAAGTCCTCGTCCACCTGGGTCGCCAGGTCGATGCCGACCTTGGCGTTGGCCCAACTCTCCGCGTTGCGCCGGTGGAAGAGCACCGCCTGCGCGGTGTAGCGGTGCTCGTCGCGCAGCCCGTACGCCGCTTCGGCCTCGACCCGCAGCTGCTCCAGTACGGCCCGGTTGGCCGGCTCCAGCGACCTCAAGGGCGGCTCGGCGCCCTGCTCCAGTCGGCGTACCCAGTCCGACTGCCCGAAGGTGGTGAGCAGGTCGTCGCCGACCTCGCGGCGCAGGAACGCCAGGTCGTCCGGGCCCTGCACCTTGTTGCCGATCACCCGCAGCTGCACGCCGAAGTCCCGGGCGTAGTCCTTGTACTGCCGGTAGACCGAGACGCCCTTGCGGGTGGGCTCGGCGACCAGGAAGGTGAGGTCGAAGCGGGTGAACAGCCCGGAGGCGAAGGAGTCCGAGCCGGCCGTCATGTCGGTGACCAGGTACTCGTCCGGGCCGTCCAGCAGGTGGTTGAGCAGCAGTTCCACCGCGCCGACCTTGGAGTGGTAGCAGGCCACCCCGAGGTCCTCCTCGGTGAACGCGCCGGTCGCCAGCAGCCGGACCGAGCCCTCGTCCAGCGCGATCGGGCGGGCGCAGGCGGCGTAGACCGGGTTCTCCTCGACGATCCGCAGCAGGCGCGAACCGTGCCCGGGCGGCGTGGTTTTGATCATCTCGTCGGCCGAACGGATCAGCGGGTTGCTGCCCCGGAGGTACTCCTTGATCTCCGGCAGGTGCGCGCCGAGCGAGGGCAGGGCGGCCGCATGAGCGTCCGTCAGGCCGAGTGCGGGGCCGAGGTGCTGGTTGATGTCGGCGTCGACGGCGATCACCGGTCGGCCGATGGCGGCCAGGTGGCGGATGAACAGTGCGGACAGCGTGGTCTTCCCGCTGCCGCCCTTGCCGACGAAGGCGATCTTCATCTGGGGCTCCGGCTCTCGCTCTGGGCCCTGGGGGCGGGCCGCGTGCTCAGGGGCGCGCGTGTGGGGGCGCCCCTAACTGGAAATCGTTATCGTCTCCGATAGTGGTCATGCTAGCCGGGGTTTGGGGTCCGCCGGGGGAGGGAAGTGAGGATTGCCTCTAACGGGTGATGCGGGGTTGCTGTTCCGGGAGGGGCCGCCCGTTCATTACTCTCGGGTAGGTGAGCACTGGAACAGATCCCCTCGCCCCGTTGGCCCAGCTCCCCGGGGTGCCCGACGCCGTGGCCGAGGTGCGCAAGGCCGTCGACCGGCTCTACGGCCACCGGGTGATGCGCCGCCGCGCGGCCGAGGTCACCTCCGAGTCCGCGCTGCGCGGCGCCCGCGCGTCGGCGGCCGTGGCCGGGGCCGACTGGCCCCTGGAGGAGGTCCGCCGGCGGACCGATTTCAGCGCGGACGCCGAGGCCCGTACGGTCGGCGCGGCCCTGCGGATCACGGCCGAGGCGGGTCAGCTGCTCAGCGTCTGGCGGCACTCGCCGCTCCAGGTGCTGGCCCGGCTGCACCTGCTCGCGGTCGGCGACACCGACCCGGCCGCCGGCCGGCCGCGCCGGGCGGGGGAGGGGGCCGAGGAGCTCTTCCCGCTGGAGCTCGAACCGGTGGAGAGCGTCGAGGTCGAGGCCGCGGTCGGGCCGACGCCCGTGCTGCCGCCCGCGCCGGGCGCGGAGGAGGTCGCGGCCCGGCTGGACCAGCTCTCCCGGCTGCTGGTGGCCCGCGCGGAGGGGCAGGGCGTGGGGACGCCGGCCCTGGTGGTCGCGTCGGTGGTGCACGGCGAACTGCTCGCCCTGCGGCCGTTCGGCAGCCACAACGGGATGATCGCGCGGGCCGCCCAGCGGATCGTGCTGATCGCCGAGGGCCTCGACCCGAAGTCGATCTGCCCCACCGAGGTCGGCCTGGCCGAGCTGGGCACCGACACCTACCGGCGCGCCTTCGCGGGCTACCTGGCGGGCACGTCCGAGGGCATGGCGGCCTGGATCGCCCACTGCGGGCGGGCGCTGCGCCTGGGAGTGCGGGAGAGCACGGCGGTCTGCGAGGCGATGCAGCGCGGCATGGCCTGAGCCCGGGCGGAGAGTCCGCGCGACGCGAACCCCGCGGACACGAAGATGCGGCGGCACCTGATCCTGCTGGGTGCCGCCGCTGGTGCAGACAGCCGGGTGACCAAGCATGCACCGGAAGTGCCGATCAGACGGGGATCCTGCCCGTTCGTCTGGTCCGGCGGCCCGACAGCGGGTCGGCTGCATGTGGGTGCTCGGATGTCTGTACGTGCGGTCCGTGGGGCCTGAACTGCGTTGTCGGTTTGACCTCTTCGGTCCTGACCGGGTCTCGCGGGCCGTGCTTCCTTTGTATCGCGTTTCGGCCGAAAGGGGAACCCGAAACGAGAAGTCTGTGCTGATCTGCCCGTTTCGGGGCTTTCCCGGTGGATCGCACCGGATTGCGGTGGATCAAGGTCTTCCGGTGGGCGCTTCAGGCGGCCGGGCGGCGCCGGCGGGCCAGGTACCAGATCACCCCGGCGGTCACCGCGGCCGTCCCGACCGCCACGGCCGTCAGCACCGAACCGCTCGGCGCGGAGAACTCCGGCACCCGCCGTCGCAGTTGCACCGGCCGGTCGAAGACCAGCACCGGCCATTCCCGGGCCTGCGCCTCCTTGCGCAGCGCGCGGTCGGGGTTGACGGCGGAGGGGTGGCCGACCGCCTCCAGCAGCGGCAGGTCGGTCGAGGAGTCGCTGTAGGCGTACGACGCGGCCAGGTCGTAGCCCTCCGTCCCGGCCAACTCCCGGATCGCCGCGGCCTTGTTCTCCGCGTAGGCGTAGTACTCGATCTCGCCGGTGTAGCAGCCGTCCTCGACCTTCAACCGGGTCGCGATCACGTGGTCCGCGCCCAGCAGTTCGCCGATCGGCTCGACCACCTCGGAGCCGGAGCTGCTGACGATCACCACGTCCCGGCCGGCCGCGTGATGCTGTTCGATCAGTGAGGCGGCCTCGTCGTAGATGATCGGGTCGATCAGGGTGTGCAGGGTCTCGGCGACGATCTCGCGGACCTGCTGGACGTTCCAGCCCCGGGTGAGCGCGGAGAGGTACTCGCGCATCTTCTCCATCTGGTCGTGGTCCGCGCCGCCCGCCAGGAAGACGAACTGGGCGTACGCACTGCGCAGTACGGCCCGACGGTTGATCAGGCCGCCCTGGTAGAAAGGCCGGCTGAACGCCAGCGCGCTCGACTTGGCGATGATGGTCTTGTCGAGGTCGAAGAAGGCGGCGGTCCGCAGGCCGGTCGGCCGGGGGCGGGCGGGTGCGCTCGGCTCCTCGGGCCCGGTGGGGTCGCCCTGGGACTCGTCGGCGTGGTCGTCGGCGTTCTCGGTGGTGTCCACGGGAACCGAGGATAGAGGGAGCCGCAAAACACCCCGCCATTCGGTGTACTCGTGGGCGTGCGGGTTTGTGTTTCTGGCCGCTCGGGTACACCATGGAAGTCACGGATCGTTCGCGACCGTGCTAACCCGGTCCGGCTCCTCCCCCCCGAGTCGGGCTGTGGATAGACGACCCCCGCTCTCCCCCCCGGCGGGGGTCGTCGCACGTCCGGGGCCATTTTCAGGGCTTGAAGGCCCTTCGCGCAGGCTTCCGCGCGGTCCTTCCCGAGGTGTACAGGTGGTGTCGACGGCTCGATCCGTCCACCACCTTTCGTCACTCTGCGTTGCCGTTTGCTCATGACGCGCAGGATGCCCACGGCTGGTTCCGATCGGCCCCTCGGGGTCGTTCCGGCGAGATGCGCGGGGTCGTTCCGGCGGGGTGCGCGGGGCCGTCCTGATGGCGCGCGCAGGGCCGCTGGGGCGGGGGTGGGGAGGGCGGTCGGCTGGGGGGCGATGGACGGCCGGGCCGTCCCCGCGACCCCCTTTCGTCAATTCTTCGACGAATAGCCCCCCGTCCGAGTGAACGTTTTCATCCACAGCCCCCGAGTTATCCACAGGCAATCGGAACGTGGATGACGGAATCCGGATCTCCCCCCACCGTGATGGTCGGCGGCGGTCGCCGGGCAGGGCCTCACCCCTTCCTCTCCCAGAGGTCTGCCTGGCGGCCGTCCGTCGGAACCGTCCGACGCGTGCCGCGGCCGCCCCTGGTGGCCGCGGCACAGAGGGGAGAACACCATGTCGACGCCGATCACCTCCCACGTCACCGCCGAGGGCCCCGCGGCCACCGGGCCGCTCGTGGTCACCGGGGACGAGGACCTGGCCGAGCACCTGCTGCGGGTCTGCGCGGCAGCGGGCACCGAGCCCCGGCTGATCAGGGGCGCGCCGCCGCCGCGCGAGTTGTGGGAGGCCGCCCCGCTGGTCCTGGTCGGGGACGACCGGGCGGAGCACTGCGCGGGGCTGGGCCGGCGCAGCGGGGTCCTGCTGCTCGGGCTGGACCTCGACGACCCCGGCGTGTGGGTCAGAGCCGTCCAACTCGGCGCCGAGCACGTGCTGTTCCTGCCCGACGCCGAGGCCTGGCTGCTGGACCGGATCGCGGACGCGGCCGAGGGCGTCGGCTCCCCGGCCGTCACCGTCGCGGTGCTCGGCGGCCGGGGCGGGGCCGGGGCCTCGACCCTGGCCTGCGCCCTCGCGGTCACGGCCGCGCGGACCGGGCGGCGGACCATGCTCCTCGACGGCGATCCACTGGGCGGGGGCCTGGACATCCTGCTCGGCGGCGAGACGGCCCGCGGGCTGCGCTGGCCCGACCTGGCCGGTTCGCGCGGGCGGGTCAGCGGGGCCGAACTCGCCAGGGCGCTGCCGGCCCTCAAACGGCTCTCCGGGCTGTCCTGCCTGTCCTGGGACCGTGGCGACACCCTGACGGTGCCGCCGGCCGCCATGCGCAGCGTGCTGGCCGCCTCCCGACGGCGCGGCGGGCTGGTGGTGGTCGACGTGCCGCGCCACCTGGACGCGGCCGCCGGGCAGGCGCTGGAGCAGTCCGACCTGGCGCTGCTGGTCGTCCCGGCCGAGCTGCGTGCGGTGGCGGCCGCCGACCGGGTCGCGGCGGCGGCCCGGATGCGGCTCGGGGACGTCCGGGCCGTGGTGCGGCCGGTGCGGGCCGGCGGGCTCCCGGCCCACCGGATCGCCCGCGGGCTGCGGCTGGAGCTGGCGGGGGAGCTGGAACCGGAGCCGGGGCTGACCGAGGACGTCGAGAAGGGCGTCCCGCCCGGCACACGGGAGGGCGGTCCGCTCGCGCGCTTCTGCGCGAGCTTCCTGAACGAGGTGCTGCCGCCGGTGTCGGCGGTCGGAGGAGGTGCGTACTGATGGTCCGTCTGTGCAGGACAGGAACGCGGGGCGGTGCCCCGGCCCCGGGCGACGGTGCGCGGGAGCACCGGCCGCTCCGGAGCGTGCCGCCGCCCGGCGGGCAGGGCCCGGCCGGACACGGGCCCTGCCCGTACGGTCGGACGGCCAGCGAGGAGCGGTCGGCCGAGCTGGTGGACGCGGTCCGGCTGCGGCTGGCCGAGTCCGGGGCCGCCCCGACGGCGGGCTCGGTGGCAGCCGTGCTGCGGGCCACCCGGCCACCGCTCGGCGGGGACGAAGTGCTGGACACCGTGCGCTCGCTGCGCGCCGAACTGGTGGGTGCGGGCCCGCTGGAGCGGCTGCTGGCGGCGCCCGACGTCACGGACGTGCTGGTGAACGGTCCGGACGAGGTGTGGGTCGACCGTGGCGGCGGTCTGCACCGGGCCACCGGGGTCCGGTTCGCCGACGCCGAGGCGGTGCGGCGGTTGGCCCACCGGCTGGCCACCGCGGCCGGGCGGCGCCTGGACGACGCCCGGCCCTGGGTGGACGCCCGACTGCCGGACGGCACCAGGCTGCACGCGGTGCTGCCGCCGATCGCGGCCGGCTGCACGCACATCTCGCTACGGGTGTGGCGGCCCCGGCCGTTCACGCTGGACGAGTTGGTGGCGGGCGGCGCACTGCCACCGGAGGGCGCGGAGCTGTTGGCCGGCATCGTGCGGGCGCGGCTGTCGCTCCTGGTCTCGGGCGGGACGGGCTCGGGCAAGACGACCCTGCTCGCGGCCCTGCTCGGCCTGGTCGGTCCGGACGAACGGATCGTGGTCGCCGAGGACTCCGCCGAACTGCGGCCGGCCCACCCGCACGTGGTCCGCCTACAGAGCCGACCGCCGAACCAGGAGGGGCTGGGCGAGTTCACCTTGCGGGACCTCGTCCGGCAGGCACTGCGGATGCGGCCGGACCGGCTGGTGATCGGCGAGGTGCGCGGGGCCGAGGTGTCGGACCTGCTGGCCGCGCTCAACACCGGCCACGAGGGCGGTTCCGGGACCGTCCACGCCAATACGGCGGCGGACGTGCCGGTCCGGCTGGAGGCGCTCGGCTCGCTCGCCGGGCTCGACCGCCCGGCCCTGCACAGCCAACTGCGGGCCGCGCTGGACGTGGTGGTGCACCTGGTCCGGGACTCGGACTCGGGGCGGCGCCGGGTGGCGGAGATCCACACACTGGCCGGGGACGGCAACGGGCTGGCGGTGACCACCCCGGCGGTGCGGTTCCCGGCCGCGGGCGGCCTGGTGCCCGGGGCTGGCTGGGAGCGGCTGGTCGGGCTGCTGGCCGCACGCGGGGTGGCGATCGGGGCGGTGACGCCATGAGGGCCGTGGTGGCGGCGGTCTCGACCGCGGTGCCGGTGTGGGTGCCGGCCCCGGTGTCGGTGGCGGCGGCGGTGGCGCTGACGGGGGCGGGCCGGGCCGAGCGGGAGCTGCGGCTGGTGGAGATCGGGTTCGTGCTGTTCCTGGTCGCGTGTGCGACGGGCGCCCTGGTGCTGCTCGGGGCGGCGGGCCGGAAGGGTCGAGGGCAGGGAGGTGGGTGACATGACGCAGGTCCAACCGGCGCTCTGCTGGGTGACGTTGCTGTGCCTGCTGGCCGCCGTCGGGTGGCGGGCGGTCCAGGAGCAGCTACCCGGTGGGCGGCGCTCCAGGCTGGTGCCGGCGGGCAGCGGGCCCCCGGTGTACGGGCCCCCGGTCCACGGGCCGCAGCCGGAGGAGGTGGGCCGGGTGCGGGGTCGGCTACTTGGGCTGCTGGCGCCCGAACTACTGGCGCTGCCGGTGGGCTTGGTCGCCGGCCAGGCGACCGCCTCGCCCGTGCCGGTGCTCGCGGGAGTGCTGGCCGTCCTCCCCCTGAGGAGGTGGCGGCTGCGGCGGCGACGGGAGGCCGAGGCCGGGCGGCGGGCCGCCGCGGTGGTGGAGCTGTGTGCCGCGCTGGCCGGGGAGTTGCGCAGTGGTGCGACCCCGGAGCAGGCCCTGCACCTGGTCACGGCCCGGCTGGCCGCGGACCCGGACGGGCTGCGCCGGCTCGGCGCGGAGCCGGTGGCCCGGCTGGCGGCGGGGCGCTACGGCGGGGACGTCCCCGCTGCGCTCCAGCTGCTCGCCGAACTGCCCGGAGGCAGCGGGGCGGCAGCGATCGCGGCCTGCTGGCGGGTGGCCTCCGACGGCGGGTCGGGGCTGGCCGCCGCGCTGGACCGGGTCGCGGAGGCGCTGCGCGGCGAGCGGGCCTTGACCGAGGAGATCGCGGGGGAGCTGGCCGGACCGCGCGCGACGATCGCGGTCCTGGCCGCCCTGCCGGGCGCGGGGCTGCTCCTGGGCGGAGCGCTCGGGGCCCGTCCGGTGGAGGTCCTGCTGCACACCCCGGCCGGACTCGGCTGTCTGGGGGCGGGGGCGGTACTGGAGGGCCTGGGGGTGCTCTGGACGGCCCGGATCGTCCGGGCGGCGGCCCAGGGCGCGTTGGAGGCCCCCTGGGGTGTGGGGAGCCGTCCTGGGGTGACGGGCCTGCCTCGGCGCGGCGGTGGGCGGCGAGGGGGCCTGTGGGCGCTCGATGTCGGAGCGGGGGCGGGGTGATGCGACTGGGCGGGTGGGTGCCGGCCGGGCTTTCGGTGACGGCTGTGGCGCTATCGGCGGCTGCGGCCGGGGTGGCCCGGCACGGGGCGGGGCGCAGCGCCGGACGGAGGGCGTTCGCCTGGCAGCGGGAACGAGAGGAGGTGCGGAGTCGAACCGGGCCCGGGCGCACCGATCTTGGGCGCACCGATGTTGGGCGCAGCGGGGTCGGGCGCAGCGGGGTTGGACCCCGGCGGCGACTGGCGACGGCGGTCGTCGCGGGGCTGGCGGTGGCGGCGCTGGTCGGTGGTGGCCCCGGTGCGGTGGCCGGGGTGCTGGCAGCGGTGGGCGTGCACCGGTGGTCGGCCCGGGCCAGGTCGCCGACGGATCGCCGGGCGATGCTGGAGGAGCAGTTGCTGCTCAGGCAACTTCCCTTGGGCGCCGATCTGTTGGCGGCCTGCCTCGGAGCGGCGGCGCTGCCCTCGGCGGCGGTGGCGGCGGTGGGGCGGAGCGTGGGCGCACCGCTGGGGCCGAGGCTGGTCGCGATCGGGGCCGAACTGGTCCTGGGCGCACCGCCGGAGCTCTGCTGGACCAGGTTGGGCGCACGGCACCCGGCGCTGGCGCCGCTGGCGCGGTGCCTGGTCCGGACGAGCCTCGGTGGGGCTCCCGCGACCGGTCCGTTGGTCGAACTGGCCCGGGAGCAGCGGACCGCCGCCGCCCGGGCGGCCCACGTCAGGGTCCGCCGGGCCGCGGTGCTCGCCACCGCGCCGCTCGGACTCTGCTTCCTGCCGGCCTTCGTCCTGATCGGAGTGGTGCCGGTGGTGATCGGCCTGACCAGCCTTTTCGGGTGGGCGATGTGAGTGGGTGTCGGGTCCGGGCCCGTCGGGCCGGGACCCGCGAGAGGGACCGGTAAGTATCCAGACAGGAGAGATTGATGACTGCAGTTTTCGCGACCAGGCCCAGCATCGGGCGTCCGTTCCAGCACCTGCCGGGAGCGTGGCGGCGGAAGAGCCGCGGGGTCGCCGGCCGGGTGCGCAGGGTGGCGCGGTACCGGGGGCGTTCGGACGCCGGGATGACCACGGCTGAGTACGCCGTCGGCACGCTGGGTGCGTGCGCCCTCGCAGCCGGGCTGTACAAGGTGGTCACCAGCGCGGCCATCACCGGGGCGCTGACCGAGACGCTGGAACGGGCGCTCCGTGCGACGTAGCGCCCGACCGCGACCCGGCCGGTCGAACCGGCCTGTACGGGCCGTACGGAGGCCGTGGCAGGGGTCGTGGCGGGGGCGGCGCGGGGACGCCGGCTTCGTCACGGCGGAGACGGCGGTGCTGCTGCCCGCGCTCGTCCTGCTCGCGGCGATGCTGATCTGGGGCGTGCTCGCGGCCGCGGCGCAGATCACCTGCGTGGACGCGGCCAGGATCGGCGCCAGGGCGGCCGCCCGGGGCGAGTCGGACGCCGCCGGACTCGCCCGTGCGGCGGCTCCGCCGGGAGCGCGGGTCCGGGTGGCGGTCGCGGCGGACACGGTACGGGTCGACGTGGACGCCCCGTGCGCGGCGCCGGGGAGGTTGGCCGGGCTGCTCGCCGTCCGGGTCGGTGCGATGGCGGTGGCCGCCCGGGAGGACGTGCTGGGCGGCACCGCGGAAGGAACGGAAGGAGCGGAAGGGACCGTGGAGGGAGGAGGTGGAGGTGGATGGCCCGCCTGACGGCTCGACAGGTGGCCCGGAGGACTGCCAGGTCGGCCGACTGCCGTCCGGTTGGCCGTCGGTGGGCGGTGGAGTGGCCGGCGCGGTTGGGGCGGTTCGGGCGGGTCCGTAGCGCTCGGGCGGCGGCACCGGGCAGGGGCGGGTACGGGGCGGACACGGGCTCGGCGACGGTCTGGCTGCTCGCCCTGGCGATGCTGGGCACGACGGTCTTCGCGGCGACGGTCGCGGTCGGCACGGTGGTGGCTGCCCGGCACCGGGCCGAGTCGGCAGCCGACCTGGCGGCCCTCGCGGCCGCGGACCGGCTGCTGCTGGACCCGGACGGCGGCTGCGCCCGGGCCGTCGGGATCGCGGCGGCGCAGGGGGCCGCGCTGGTGTCCTGCGCGGTGGACCGCTCCGCGGACGCCGTCGAGGTGGTGGCCGAGGTGCCGGTCGGTGGGCTTCCGAGGCGGCTGCCGGTCGGTCCGGCGCGGGCGAGGTCGCGGGCCGGGCCGGTGCGGGCCCCGGCCACCGCGGCCGAGGACGGCCTCGGCGAGGCGCTGGGCGGCCCCAGCGGCCCCGGTACCCCGGGCGGGACCCCGAGCGCCGCGCCCACGGCCCCCGGCCCGTTGCCGGCCCCCGGTGCGCCCACGGCCCCGGGCGGGGCGGTGGCCTCATGAAGCGGCCGGTGCTCCGCCGTCCGGGTCCGCTGCGGGGCCCATCGCGGGCCCTACCGCTGGCCCTACCGCCGGGCCTGCGGCGGGGGCCGCCGCTCCGGCCGCCCCGGGGGCCCCGGCCAGCAGGACGTCCAGCAGCCGGACGGCGGCCGTCTTGTCCAGCGGGTCGTTCCCGTTGCCGCACTTGGGCGACTGGACGCAGGACGGGCAGCCGCGCTCGCACTCGCAGGAGGCGATCGCCGCGCGGGTGGCGGTGAGCCACTCGACGGCGCGCTGGAAGCCGCGTTCGGCGAAGCCGGCGCCGCCCGGGTGGCCGTCGTAGACGAACACCGTGGGCAGCCCGGTGTCGGGGTGCAGCGGGACGGAGACGCCGCCGATGTCCCACCGGTCGCAGGTGGCGAACAGCGGCAGCAGCCCGATCGAGGCGTGCTCGGCGGCATGGGCGGCGCCGGGCAGCCGGTCGAGCGGCAGGTCCGCGTCGAGCAGTTGGTCCTCGGTGACGGACCACCAGACGGCGCGGGTGCGCAGGGTGCGGGGCGGGAGGTCGAGCTTGCTCTCGCCCATGATCTCCCCGGTGGAGATCCGCTTCCGGAGGTAGCCGACCACCTGGTTGACCACCTCCACCGAGCCGAAGCTGAGTCGGCCCTCGCCCCAGCGGACGGTGGTGTCGGTGTCGAGGACGGAGATGGAGGTGATGTCACGGGCGGCCGTGGTGTACGGCGGGTCGGCCGGTTCGACCAGGGCGACCGAGTCCTCCAGGTCGAGCTCCCGGACCAGGTAGGTACGGCCCTGGTGGAGGTGGACGGCCCCGGTGTGGACGGTGGTGTGGGCGGCCGCGGCGTCCACGGTGCCGAGCAGCCGGCCGGTGTCGGCTTCGACGATCTGCACCGGGCTGCCGCCGCTGCCCCGCAGGTCGACGGCGTCGGCGGCGCGCTCCCGGCGGGTCCAGTACCAGGAGCCGTCGGTGCGTCGGCGCAGCAGGCCGCGCCGTTCCAGCACCGGCAGCAGCGGTGCGGTGGAGGGCCCGAACAGCTCCAGGTCGGCGTCGGTGAGCGGGAGTTCGGCGGCGGCCGCGCACAGGTGCGGGGCGAGTACGTGCGGGTTGTCGGGGTCGAGCACGGTGGCCTCGACGGGTGTCGCGAACAGCGCCTCCGGGTGGTGCACCAGGTAGGTGTCCAGCGGGTCGTCGCGGGCGATCAGGATGGCCAGCGCGCCCTGGGCCTCCCGGCCCGCCCGGCCGGCCTGCTGCCAGAGCGAGGCCCGGGTGCCGGGGTAACCGGCCATCAGGACGGCGTCGAGGCCGGAGATGTCGACGCCGAGTTCGAGGGCGGAGGTGGAGGCGAGTCCGAGCAGTCGGCCGGAGTGGAGGTCGCGCTCCAGGGCCCGGCGTTCGTCGGCGAGGTAGCCGCCGCGGTAGGCGGCCACCCGCTCGGCGAGCGGTCGGCCGAGTTGGTCCTGGGTCTGCAGGGCGACGAGTTCGGCGGCGCGCCGGGAGCGGACGAACACGACCGTCCGGGTCTGCCGTTCGACCAGGTCGGTCAGCAGGTACGCGGCCTCGGCGGTGGCGGTGCGGCGCACCGGGGCGCCGTGCTCCCCGACGTTCTCGGTCAGCGGCGGCTCCCAGAGGCCGAAGACCATCGGACCGCGCGGCGAGGCGTCCTCGGTGACGGCCGCCGCGGGCAGACCGGTCAGTCGCCGGGCGGTGACGGCCGGGTCGGCGGTGGTGGCGGAGGCGAGCAGGAAGGTGGGTGACGAACCGTAACGGGCGCAGAGGCGGCGCAGCCGCCGCAGCACCTGGGCGACGTGCGAGCCGAACACGCCCCGGTAGCTGTGGCACTCGTCGACGACCACGTAGCGCAGCACCTTGAGGAAGGAGGCCCAGCGGGCGTGCGCGGGGAGGATGCCCCGGTGCAGCATGTCCGGGTTGGTGAGCACGTAGGAGGCGTACTGGCGGACCCACTCGCGCTCCTCGGGGGGCGTGTCGCCGTCGTACAGGGCGGCCCGGACCCGGGGCGGGGCGAGTTCGGCGGCGCGGCGGCGCTGGTCGGCGGCGAGCGCCTTGGTCGGGGCCAGGTAGAGCGCGGTGGCGCCGCGGCCGTTGCGGGCCTCGGTGCCCTCCAGCAGGTCGCTGAGGACCGGTGCCAGGTAGCCCAGCGACTTGCCCGAGGCGGTGCCTGTGGCGATCACCACAGTCTGGCCGCTTTTGGCCAGGTTCATCGCTTCTGCCTGGTGCGCCCAGGGCTGTTCCACCCCGACGTCCGCCGCGGCGGCGACGATCTCCGGTCGGATCGAGTCGGGCCACGGTGAATAACGCGCAGGCCGGGCGGGAAGGTGCTCCGTATGGGTGAGCCGGTCGGCCCGCCCCCGACTGGTGGACAGGGTCGTGAGCAGTGCCTCGGGCAGGCTGTGTCGGGGCGGCATGAGGACCCAGTGTGTCACCGGCGTGACGGAGAATCGTCGTAAGCCATCGTGCGGTCATGGTCGCAGGTGGTTGAATGTGGCCGTGACGGCCGTATGGCCGTGGGTCGCAGCGCTGAGGCTCGCCACGCGTTGGCTTGTTGGCTTGGCGCGCCCGGGCTCGCGACCATGCGGTGGCGGCCGTCCGGCCGAGGATCGCACATGACGTAGCAAGGCAAGGTGCTGGAGGTTCCGTGGACCTGTCCCTGTCGACCCGTGCAGTCGGCGATCGTACGGTCGTCGAGGTTGGCGGCGAGATCGATGTGTACACCGCCCCGAAGCTGCGGGAGCAGCTGGTCGAGCTCGTCAACGACGGCAAGTACCACCTCGTCGTCGACATGGAGGGCGTCGACTTCCTCGACTCGACCGGCCTCGGCGTGCTCGTGGGCGGTCTGAAGCGGGTGCGTGCCCACGAGGGCTCGCTGCGCCTGGTGTGCAACCAGGAGCGCATTCTCAAGATCTTCCGGATCACCGGTCTGACGAAGGTCTTCCCGATCCACACTTCGGTGGACGACGCGGTCGCCGCGACCGACTGACGCGTCCGGGCCGGCCCCCGCGGTCGGCCCGCCCGTTCCACGCGTTCGGGGCGCGGGGGCCTGTGCGGCCCCCGTTCCCCGGGCGTCTCAGGGCCGGTCCAGCCGGTCCGCGGGGCCGCGCTGTCGGCCCCGGTCGGAGTACCCCGAGGGGGAGAGATGGCAACCGTCGAACTTCGATTCAGCGCGCTTCCCGAGCACGTGCGGACGGCCAGGCTGGTCGCCGCGGCCGTCGCCAGACGGGCCGGGGTCGACGAGTCGGTGCTCGACGAGGTACGGCTCGCGGTCGGTGAGGCGTGCTCCCGTGCGGTCGGTCTGCACCAGCGTGGTGGGATCGGCGGCACGGTGCGGGTCGCTTTGACCGACCAGGAGAAGCGTTTCCTCATCGAGGTCGAAGACGAGGCGGGCCCCGCCGCGGTCCCGGCCGCCGGTGCCGCCGAGGGCGGCGACCCGGACGAGGACACCCTGGGACTCGCCGTGATCACCGGCCTGGTCGAGGACCTGGAGGTCACCAACGGCGCCGACGGCGGCGTGATCCGGATGAGCTGGCCGGTTTCGGTGCCCTCCGTCGCGGTCTGACGTCACCCGGCTGTGCCTGCGGGCGCCCACGTTCCGGACGCCCGTACTCCGGACGCCCACGTTCCGGACGCCCGTACTCCGGACGCCCACGTTCCGGACGCCCGTTGACAAGGTGTGCGGCCCGGCGGTTCGCTGCTTCCGGCACGACCGGGTCCGGTCATCGACCGGACCTCGTCGCGGAAGAGGAAGCACATGCGGATCCGCATCCTGTGGCCGGCCGGGCAGGCCACCGCCACGCTGGCGGCCACCCCCACCACCGAAGCGCTCTGGGCCGAGCTGCCGATCAGTTCCACGGCCTCCACCTGGGGCGAGGAGGTCTACTTCGGCACGCCCGTGAGCGTGCCGCGCGAGGACGGTGCCCGGCAGGTGGTCGAGCCGGGCACGGTCGCGTACTGGACCGACGGCGACAGCCTCGCGCTGCCGTACGGACCGACCCCGATCTCGCACGACGGCGAGTGCCGACTGGCCGGTCCCTGCAACGTCCTCGGCCTGCTGGACGGCGATGCCCGGGTGCTGAGCACCGTGCGGCCGGGCGATCCGATCCGGGTCGAGCGGGCCTGAGCGTCGGGGAGGAGCCGTGGGCGTCGGGCGAGGGCCGGGCGTCCTGCGTGGGGCGGGAGCCGGGCAGCCGGGAACCGGACGGGCGGTGACGGCCGTGTAGGTTCGACGACCGAAGACGACCGAAACCGAAAGGCTCCTCCCGGTGAACAAGCGACTGCTGGCCGTACCCGCCCTCGGCGTGCTGCTCGCGTTCGGCGCCGTCGGCTGCGGCGGCGACGACAACAGCAAGCAGCTGGACTCCTGGGCGTCGAACGTCTGCGGCGCGGCCAAGGACCCGATCGCCCAGGCACAGGTCGCGCTCGCCGACACCGCCCAGGTGAAGACCGGTGAGTCCCCGACCGACCTGCGGAAGCGGCTGTCGGCGGACATCGGGCGACTGGGCAAGACCAACCAGGACATCGCGGCCGCGATCGACGCGGCCGGTGCGCCCAAGGTGGACAACGGTCCCGCGCTGCAGAAGGACACCGTCGACGAGTTGAAGAAGGCGGCCGACGGCTACCTGGACGTCCAGAAGAAGCTGGACGCCCTGGCCATCGACGACCAGGCGAAGTTCGCGGACGGGCTGAACAGCGTCGGCGACCAGTTGCGCCGGCTGTCCTCGCTGTCCACCCAGGCGCAGAGCAAGCTGGGCAGCGGCGACCTCGGCAAGGCGATGGCCAAGCAGGAGGGGTGCAAGCCCTCCCAGGCCACCCCGGGTGCCGGGGCGAGCGGCAGTGCCGGTGGCTCCACGGCCACCCCCGGTGCGGGCGGCAGCCCGAGCGCCGGTGCCACCTCCTCGGCGGGTGCCCCCAGCGGCAGCCCCGCGCCGGGCGGGACGGACAGCGCGAGCCCGGCGGCCGCCCCCTCGGCGGGCGCCACCACCCCGGCGGCCCCGGCTTCGTCCTCGGCCCCGGCGACGCCGGCACCCAGCGCGAGCTGAGCCGAGGTCCTGTCCGGCGTCCCGGCTTCCGGAGGCCCTGCCCGACGTCCCGACGTCCCGGTGCGCCCGGTGGGGCGCTCCGGCCGTCGGCGGGGGCGTGGGGCCGGGCCTGCGCTCCCGGTGGGGTCGGCGGGCCGGTGGGGCCGGGGCGGGGTGAGGCGGGGGACAATGGCGGGGTGATCAGTAGCCCCGTTCTCGACCCGACCCGCCTGGCCAAGCTGCGCGAGGCGCTGCTGGCCGCCTCGTTCACCGCCGATGGGTGCCTGGACCTCCTGGGGCCCACCGGCTACGCGGCGTTGGCCCGCAGTGAGGCCGTCCCGGCGCTGCGCGCGACGCGGGGCGGCAGCCCGCTGGAGACGCTGGTGCGGCTCTTCCTGCTGCAGCAGCCGGTGCCGTACCGGGCGGCCGCCGCCGCGCTGCCGGTGGAGGACTGCCTGGCGGACGGCTGGCTGCGCCCGGATGGGGACCTGGTGCGCGCCACCGTGGACGTCCGGCCGTACGCCAACGAGGTTTCCGGGATGCCCAGTTCGGACGCCTGGGTGGTGTCCGACCTGGGGTGCGCGGTCGGTGGCGCGGGCGGGATCGGCTCCGGTGAGACCGCGCACGGGGTGGCCCGCAAGGACCTGGTGCTGGGGGTCGGCGGGGCGTCCACCACGCTGGCCAACATCACCGTGCGCCGTCCCGTCCGGGCGGCGCTGGACCTCGGTTCGGGCTCCGGCGTGCAGGCGCTGCACGCGGCCCGGCACGCCGGGAGCGTCACCGCCACCGACCTCAACCCGCGTGCCCTGCGGTTCACCGAACTGACCCTGGCGCTGTCCGGGTTCGACGCCACCGAGGTGTTCACCGGCAGCCTCTTCGAGCCGGTCGGGGAGCGGAAGTTCGACCTGATCGTCTCCAACCCGCCGTTCGTGATCTCGCCCGGCGGCCGGTTCACCTACCGTGACGGCGGCATGGCCGGGGACGACCTGTGCCGCAGCCTGGTGCGGTCGGCCGCCGAGCACCTGGAGCCGGGCGGCTACTGCCAGTTGCTCGCCAACTGGCAGCACGTCAGGGGCGAGGACTGGCAGGAGCGGCTGGCCGGCTGGGTGGCGGGCACCGGGCTGGACGCCTGGGTGGTCCAGCGCGAGGTCCAGGACGTGGCCCAGTACGCCGAGTTGTGGCTGCGCGACGGCGGTGACCACCGCGGCCCGGGCGGCGACTACCAGGCCCGGTACGGCGAGTGGCTGGACGCCTTCGAGGCGGGCCGGGTCGAGGGCATCGGGATGGGCTGGATCACCCTGCGGGCGGGCGGCGCCGAGCGTCCGACCGTGCGGGTGGAGGAGTGGCCGCACCCGGTGGAGCAGCCGCTCGGTCCGCACATCGACGCGTGGTTCGACCGGCAGGACTTCCTGCGCTCGCACGACGACGCGGGCCTGCTCGCGGCCCGCTACGTGCTGGCTGACGAGGTGGTCCAGGAGCAGGTCGGTGCGCCGGGGGCGGAGGACCCGGAGCACGTGGTGCTGCGACACAACCGGGGCATGCGGCGGGCCACCAAGGTGGACACGGTCGGCGCCGGGTTCGTCGGGGTGTGCGACGGCACGCTCTCGGCGGGCGAGATCGTGGACGCCATCGCGCACCTGCTGGGCGAGGACCGGGTGGTGCTGCGGGACCGGGTGCCGGAGTCGCTCCGGCTGCTGACCGAGCAGGGGTTCATCGACCCGGTGCGGTGAGGTTCGGCGCGGTGAGGTTCGGCGCGGTGCCGGGCCGTGCCGTGTGGCGTGGCGCCGTGCCGTACTCCGGTCCCGTTCGGTAGAACGCCGCTCCGGCACCTTCCGGTTCACCCTCCCGTACCCCCTGGTTCGTCCGGTGGTCCCCGTCCGGCTGCCCGCCGTTGGTCGGGTGCTGTGAGGCTCTGTCCACAGGCTGTGGACAGAGTTGGGGAGCCGGGGGCCAGGGGTGGACACGACGACGGCGACCGTCGGCGGGCTGGTGCTCGCCCTCTTCGGTGGCGCGCTGCTGCTCTGGTGCGCCGCCGAAGTGCGCCTTCGCCACCGGGTGCGCCGCTCGGGGGTTCCGGTGGTGGCGACGGTCGTCGCCGAGAGGGACGTGCACGGCCAGCTGGACAGCGCGCCGCTGCTCTCCTTCTCCGTGCCGCCGGCGGTCGGCGGGGCTGGGTCGGGCTCCGGCTCCGGTTCCGGCCGGATCGCGGAACTCGTGCTCACCCGGCCGCGCGGGCACACCCCGCTGCGCCGTCCGGAGCGGTTCGCGCCCGGAGCCCCGGTGCGGATCTGCTACGACCCGGACCGCCCCCGCCGGGCGGTGCTGGCGGCCGGGGAGATCGGCCGGGCGGCGGTCGTCGACCTGCTCTGGTGCGCCCTGGGGGTGGCGTGCCTGGGGGCGGGCGCCGGGCTGCTGGCGGCGATCGGCCGCTGAGGGGGCGAGCAGCCCCTCGGTCGGTCGGCCGGACCCGGTGTCAGGGTCCGTCGGCCGGATCCGGCGGTCCGTCGGCTGTCGTCCGGCGGCCGGGTCCGGCGCGATCCGGAGAGCGCCATACCGCATGCGCGCCGATTTTCCGTTGACAGATCTTGAAATCCGTCATTCCATCCTCCGGAACCTGCCGAAGCCCCCCTCCACGGGGCGCGAACCTCCGTCATCGGGTTACCGTTCGAGTGGCGTCGGTGAGCGCGGCAAGCGAAACAGCGGGATCCGTCCGTTTGACAAGGGTGGCCGGGGTACGGTCACACTCCGCTGGTGGGGTGTCGTGCAGTGGCGACCCCGGGACGGTGGAGGGGTCGGGCGGAGCGCAGCCCGTGCTGCCAGCGCCGACCAGCCACATAAGGACCGGGAGAGAAGAGCGAAGGTGTCCCCGAGCAGCGAGACCGCGCACGGACAGCGACTCGTCATTGTCGAGTCGCCGGCCAAGGCGAAGACGATCAAGGGCTACCTGGGCCCCGGCTACATCGTCGAGGCGAGCGTCGGGCACATCCGCGACCTGCCCAGCACCGCGGCCGAGGTGCCGGACAAGTACACCGGCGAGGTGCGCCGCCTCGGAGTGGACGTCGATCACGACTTCGCTCCGATCTACGTGGTCAACGCGGACAAGAAGTCCCAGGTCAGCAAGTTGAAGTCGCTCCTGGCGGAGTCCGACGAACTCTTCCTGGCCACCGATGAGGACCGCGAGGGCGAGGCCATCGCGTGGCACCTCCAGCAGGTCCTCAAGCCCAAGGTGCCGGTGCACCGGATGGTGTTCCACGAGATCACCAAGACGGCGATCCAGGAGGCCGTGGCCAACCCGCGCGAGCTGAACCAGCGCCTGGTCGACGCCCAGGAGACCCGCCGCATCCTCGACCGCCTCTACGGCTTCGAGGTCTCGCCGGTGCTGTGGAAGAAGGTCATGCCGAAGCTGTCGGCGGGCCGGGTGCAGTCCGTGGCGACCCGTCTGGTGGTCGAGCGCGAGCGTGAGCGGATGGCCTTCCACACCGCCTCGTACTGGGACCTGGTCGGCACCTTCGGCACCGGCCGCACCCCGGCCGACGCCGCCAACCCGGAGACCTTCGGCGCCCGGCTGGCCTCGGTCGACGGCAAGCGGATCGCCAGCGGCCGCGACTTCGGTTCGGACGGCCGGCTCAAGGCCGGCAGCACCAACACCCTGCACCTGGACGAGCAGGCCGCGCGTCAGCTGGCCGCCGCCCTGGAGCAGACCGCGTTCAGCGTCCGCAGCGTCGAGTCCAAGCCGTACCGCCGCTCGCCGTACGCGCCGTTCCGCACCACCACGCTCCAGCAGGAGGCCAGCCGCAAGCTGGGCTTCGGTGCCAAGCGGACCATGCAGGTGGCCCAGAAGCTGTACGAGAACGGCTTCATCACCTACATGCGCACCGACTCGACCACGCTGTCGGAGACGGCCGTCACCGCCGCCCGCGCGCAGGTCACCCAGCTGTACGGCGCCGACTACCTGCCGGACGCCCCGCGCACCTACGCCAGCAAGGTCAAGAACGCCCAGGAGGCGCACGAGGCCGTCCGCCCCTCCGGCGACCGCTTCCGCACCCCCGCCGAGACCGGTCTGAGCGGCGACGACTTCCGGCTGTACGAGCTGATCTGGATGCGCACCGTCGCCTCCCAGATGAAGGACGCGGTCGGCCAGTCCGTCACCGTCCGGGTCGGTGGCGCCTCCGCCGACGGGCGGGACGTCGAGTTCTCCGCCTCCGGCAAGATCATCACCTTCCACGGCTTCCTCAAGGCCTACGTCGAGGGCGCCGACGACCCGAACGCCGAGCTCGACGACCGCGAGCGCCGGCTGCCGCAGGTCGCCCAGGGCGACCCGCTGGCCGCCGAGCGGATCACCCCGGAGGGCCACGCCACCAAGCCGCCGGCCCGCTACACCGAGGCCTCGCTGGTCAAGGAGCTGGAGGACCGCGAGATCGGCCGCCCCTCCACCTACGCGTCGATCATCGACACGATCATCCAGCGCCGGTACGTGTTCAAGAAGGGCACGGCGCTCGTCCCGTCCTTCCTCTCCTTCGCCGTGGTCAACCTGCTGGAGAAGCACTTCGGCCGGCTGGTCGACTACGACTTCACCGCGAGGATGGAGGACGACCTCGACCGGATCGCCGCCGGTGAGGCGAAGTCCGTGCCGTGGCTCAAGCGCTTCTACTTCGGTGAGGGCGAGGGCGCGGCCGGCGGTGCCGCCGAGGCCGGCAACGGCGACGGCGACCACCTGGGCGGCCTGAAGGAACTGGTCACCGACCTCGGCGCGATCGACGCCCGGGAGATCAGCTCGTTCCGGATCAGCGACGACATCACCCTGCGGGTCGGCCGCTACGGCCCGTACGTCGAGCGCGCCTCCGCCGTCGAGGGCGAGCCCGGCCAGCGCGCCGACATCCCGGACGAGCTGCCGCCGGACGAGCTGACCGTCGAGCTGGCCGAGGAGCTGCTGGCCAAGCCCAGCGGCGACTTCGAGCTCGGCCCGGACCCGGTCAGCGGCAACATGCTGGTCGCCAAGGACGGCCGCTACGGCCCGTACGTGACCGAGATCCTGCCCGAGGGCACGCCCAAGACCGGCAAGAACGCCGTCAAGCCGCGCACCGCCTCGCTGTTCAAGACCATGGCGCTGGACACCGTCACCCTGGAGGACGCGCTGCGGCTGCTCTCGCTGCCGCGCGTGGTCGGCACCGACGCCGAGGGCGCCGAGATCACCGCGCAGAACGGCCGCTACGGCCCGTACCTCAAGCGCGGCACCGACTCGCGCTCGCTCACCAGCGAGGACCAGCTCTTCACCATCACCCTCGACGAGGCGCTGGCGATCTACGCCCAGCCCAAGCAGCGCGGTCGCGCCGCGGCCGCCCCGCCGCTCAAGGAGCTGGGCACCGACCCGGTCTCCGAGCGCCCGGTGGTGGTCAAGGACGGCCGCTTCGGCCCGTACGTGACCGACGGCGAGACCAACGCCACGCTGCGCAAGGACGACGAGGTCGAGACCATCACGCCGGAGCGCGGCTACGAGCTGCTCGCCGAGAAGCGGGCGCGCGGGCCGGTGAAGAAGGTGGCGAAGAAGGCCCCGGCGAAGAAGGCCGCGGCGAAGAAGACGACCACCGCCAAGGCGACGGCGACCAAGACCGCCGCCAAGAAGACGGCGGCGAAGAAGACGACCACCACCAAGACGGCGGCGGCGAAGAAGACGGCCGCGAAGAAGACCGCGGCCGCCAAGACCACCGCCACCACCGACGAGGGCTGATCCGACGGGGCTGATCCGTCGGGGCTGATCCGTCGGGCGGCAGCTCGACGGCAGCTCGACGGCGGCACCGGGCCCGTGTCCCCCACCAGGGGGCGCGGGCCCGAGCTCTGTGCGGGGACGGGCCCGAGCTCTGTGCAGGGATCGTCACAGGCCGGTGATGAGGGCGAACCGGAACCCCCTTCGTCTCAATCCGGCAAAGCCCAGCCCGCTACGCTGACCGTATGACGAGCGAGGAGCAGCCCACCCCCAGCGCCGCCCCGGCCGCCGGAGCCACCGGGCCCGACCTGCCCGAGGTCGCGCCCGCCGGCACCCCGGTGGACCGGGCCCGGGCGCTGCTGCGGACCAGGCCCTACCGGCGCCTGTGGACCACCCAGCTGATCGGCGGCACCGCCGACCGGCTCGGGCTGCTGGTGCTGCTCGCGCTCACCGTGATCGCCGTCGCCCAGGGCGGGCAGTTCGGCGACCTGCCGCGCAGCCTCGCCTTCGCCGTGGCGGCCGTCCTCGCCGCCCGGATGGCGGCCACCGGGCTGGTCGGCGTGGCGCTGCTGGAGCCGGTGCACCAGTTGGTCGCCGGCAAGCTCGACCGGCGCTGGACGCTGGTCGGCGCCGACGCGCTGAGCGCCCTGCTGATTGGGCTCGCGCCCTGGTGGACGGTCTGGCTGGGCTCCGGCCCCCGGCCCTCGGGCGGGGCCGGCTACGTGCTGCTCGCCACCGTGTTCCTCACCGGTGCGGCCGAGCGGGTCCGGGGGATCGCCAGGGCCGTCGCCGTCCCCGGCCTGCTGCCGCCGGCCAACCCGTACGCCCCGGCCGCCGAGCGGCGGCCGGCCGCCGCCAACCTGGACACCGTCCGGAGCATCGACCGGTTCACCGGCTGGGTCACCGTGCCGCTCGGCGCCCTCGGCCTGGTCGCGTTCACCCTGGTCAACAACGTCGGTGCGGCGCTCGGCTCGGACTGGCTGCGCGCCCACCAGCTGACCTTCGCGGCGCTCGGCGCGGCCGGCCTGTTCACCGCCGCGGCCGTCCGCGGCCACCTCCAGCAGCTGCCCGGCGGCCCCGTGGCCGTCGCCCCGCACTCGCCGCTGACCGGCCTGCGCGCCCCGACCGACGCGACCCCCGGCCCCGCCCTGGGCAAGGGCCGCACCGGCAGCGCCCCGTACTTCACCTTCGCCGTCGCGGCCGGCTACGCCTCGATGGCGGGCGTCGCCGCCCTGGCGCTGCTCACCGCCGCCGAGCACCGGGCCGGACCGATCGGCTACGGCCTGGTCGTGCTCGCCGCGGCCAGTGCCCCGGCGCTGGGCGCCCGGCTCACCCGGGCCACCCTGCCCTCGCTCTCCCGCCGCCGGCTGCTCGCGCTGGCGTTGCTCGCCGAGGGCGTCGCGCTGATCCTGGCCGGGCTGGTGCTGGACTTCGTGCTGGTCCTGCTGCTCACCGTGCTGGCCGGACTGGCCGCCGGGATCGTCGTCTCCGCCGGGCGGGGCCTGCTCGCCCAGGAGGTCGAGGAGGCCCGGCTGTCCAAGGTCACCGAGCACCTGTACGCGGTGCTGCGGGCCGTGGTCGCCGCCGCGCTGGTCGTCGTCCCGCTGATCGCCGCCGGGTACGGGGACGTCGAGTACGGCACCGTCGAGCCCGGCTCGTTCACCTTCATCCACGGCGGCGGCGCCCTCGCCGTCGCCACCGCGGGGCTGCTCACCCTCGTCCTCGCCGCCGTCGTGCTGCTGCGCACCGACGACCGGCGCGGCACCGTGCCGTTCGGCCGGGACCTGGTCGACGCCGTCCGCGGCGGCAGCGGCCCGGTGCCGCACCGGGGCGCCGGCACCGGCTTCTTCATCGCCCTGGAGGGCGGCGACGGCGCCGGCAAGTCCACCCAGGCCCAGGCACTCGCCGAGTGGATCCGCGGCAAGGGGCACGAGGTCGTGCTCACCCGCGAGCCCGGCGGCAGCCCGGTCGGCCAGCGGCTGCGCGGCCTCGTCCTGGACGTCGGCAACACCGGCCTGTCGCACCGCGCCGAGGCGCTGATCTACGCGGCCGACCGCGCGGAGCACGTCGAGAACGTCATCCGGCCGGCCCTCGCCCGCGGCGCCGTGGTGATCACCGACCGGTACATGGACTCCTCCATCGCCTACCAGGGCGCCGGGCGCGACCTGGCCGCCACCGAGGTCGCCCGGATCTCCCGCTGGGCGACCGGCGGACTGCTGCCCGACCTCACCGTGGTGCTGGACGTCGACCCGACCCGGGCCCGGCAGCGCTTCACCGAGGCGCTCGACCGGCTGGAGTCCGAGCCCACCGAGTTCCACCAGCGGGTCCGGGCCGGCTTCCTCGCCCTCGCGGCCGCCGACCCGGCGCGCTACCTGGTGGTGGACGGCAGCCAGGCCCCCGGCTTCGTCACCACCGCCATCCGCCACCGGCTCGACCGCGAGCTGCCGCTCTCCGAGCAGGAGAAGGCCGCCCGCGCCGAGCAGGAGCGGCTGGCCAAGGAGGAGGCCGAGCGGCGCGCCGCCGAGGAGGCCCGCAGGAAGGCCGAGGAGGAGGCCGCCGAGCGCAAGCGCCAGGAGGTGCTGGCGCAGCTGCGGGCCGAGCAGGCCGAGCAGGAGCGGCTCGCCAAGGAGGAGGCCGAGCGGGTCGCCGCCGAGGCGCGGCGCAAGGCCGAGGAGGAGGCCCGCCGCCGGGCCGAGCAGGAAGCCCGTCGCCGGGCCGAGGAAGAGGCTCGCCGTCGGGCGGAGGAAGAGGTCCGGCTGGCGGCGGAGGCCGCCGAACGGAAGCGGATCGCCGACGAGGCGGCCGCCCAGGCCGAGCTCCAGCGGCAGCGGGAGCTGGCGCGCGAGGAGCAGCGGCGCCGGGCGGAGGAGGCGCTGCAGCGGGCCGAGGAGGCCCGGCTGGCGCAGGCCGCCGCGCTCGCGGCTGCGGCTGCTGCGGCGCAGACGGCTGCGGACCGGGCCGGTGCGGCGGCGACGGCGGAGCTCCGGGCGGTTCGGGACACGCCTCGGGACGAGCCTCGGGACGCGCCTCGGGACACTTCTCGGGACGCGGCGGGCGGCCTCGGCGACGAGGCGACGCGGGAGCTGACGCCGCAGGACCGGCAGGCGGCCGTCCGGGCGGCTGAGGCCGCTGAGGCTGCGAAGGCCGGGAGGGCGGCTGAGGCTGTTGAGGCGACCACCCGGCTGCCGAAGGTGCCGGCCGTCGACGAGACCGCGGTGCTGCCGAAGGTGCCGGCGGTGGACGAGACGGCCGTGCTGCCGAGGGTTCCCGCCGTGGACGAGACGGCGGTGCTGCCACGGGTCGGTCCGGGGCGTCCCGGCGAGCCGGTGGACAGTACCCGTGAGCTGCCGGTGGTTCCGCAGGCTGGCGAGTCACAGTCCGGCGAGCCGCAGTCCACCGCCGAGCGGCCGAGGCCGGACTGGGCCGAGGAGACGCCGATGGACGACCTGCCGAGCCTCACCGACACGCTGCTCGGCTCGCGGGACGAGTGGGCGCACTGGGAGCACGGCGGAGACCGGGCCGACCCCGGCCGCGGTGGCGGGGACGACCGCGGCGAGGACGGCGGCAAGGGCAAGGACAAGGGCAAGAGCCGCCGCTGGGGCCGACGCAGCTGAGCAGCGCTGGCCGGGAGGTCCGACGGCCGGTTGGAGGACGGGCGGTGTCGCACCGGGGGAGCCCCGGGGTGGCACCGCCCGTCGTCGTACCCGGGGCGCGCGGCTGTCGGCCGTGGGTTCGGCCGTGAGTTCGGCTGTGAGTTCGGCCGTGGGCTCGGCGGGGGTGCGGGGCGGGGCGGCGGCGGTTCGGCCGTCGTTCGCGGCCCGGTGCGCCTCGGACGGAGCAGTGGCTGTCGGAGCGGAGACGTATGCTCGACGGCGGGGAATCGGCGCCTGGCGCGCTGCCGTACGGAGCTTGGGAGCAGCAGTGGCCGTCTGGGACGACCTGGTGGGCCAGGATCGGGTGGTCGAACAGCTGACCGCCGCGGCCCGGGCGGCCGGGGCGACGGTCGAGGCCGGTCGCGGCGCCGCCGCCGACCAGGGCGGGAACGCCTCCCTGATGACGCACGCCTGGCTGTTCACCGGCCCGCCCGGCGCCGGGCAGGTCACCGCCGCGCGCGCCTTCGCCGCCGCCCTCCAGTGCACCAGCCCCGACCTCGCGTTGGGCGGCACGCCCGGCTGCGGCTTCTGCGACGGCTGCCACACCGTGCTGGCCGGCAGCCACGCCGACGTCAAGTACGTGCGGACGGACGGCCTGTCCATCGGCGTCGGCGACATGCGCGACCTGGTCCTGCGCGCCTCCAGCTACCCGACCGGCGGCCGCTGGTCGGTGATCCTGGTGGACGCCGCCCACCGGCTCACCGAGGCCGCCGCCAACGCGCTGCTCAAGGGCGTGGAGGAGCCCTCCCCGCGCACCGTCTGGCTGCTGTGCGCCCCCTCCGTCCAGGACGTGCTGCCGACCATCCGCTCGCGCTGCCGCCTGCTGGTGCTGCGCACGCCCGCCGCCGAGGCGGTCGCCGACATGCTGGTCGGCCGTGACGGCGTCGACCCGGAGACCGCCCGGCTCGCCGCGCTCGCCGGCCAGGGCGACATCGAACGCACCCGCCGCCTCGCCGTGGACGAGCAGGCCCGCACCCGCCGGGCCGAGGTGCTGCGGATCCCGCTGGAGGTCGCCGACATCGGCGGCTGCCTGACCGCTGCCCAGCGCCTGGTCGACACCGCCAAGGCGGACGCCGAGGCCCTCGCCGAGACCCAGGACACCAAGGAGACCGACGACCTCAAGGCCGCCTACGGCGCCGCCGAGGGCAGCAAGGCGCCGCGCGGCATGGCCGGGGCCGTCAAGGAGCTGGAGAAGCGGCAGAAGAGCCGGGCCACCCGCACCCGCCGGGAGACGCTCGGGGTCGCGCTGCTCGACCTGCTCGGGTTCTACCGGGACGTGCTGGCGATCCAGCTCGGCTCCACCGGTGTGCTCGCCAACGAGGACCAGCGGCAGGCGCTCGACCGGGTCGCCCGGGACGGGACGGCCGAGAACACCCTGCGCCGGATCGAGGCGGTGCTCGCCTGCCGGGTGGCGCTGGACCGCAACGTGGACCCGCTGCTCGCGGTCGAGGCGATGACGATGGCGCTGCGGGCGGGCTGAGGGGCGTCCCGGTCCGGGGGCGGTTGGGCGGCTGTCGGGTTGTCGGCTCGTCAGGTCGTCAGCCGGTGTGGCTCTGCGGCCGTGCGGACGGCGGTGGGGCAGGGGCCGTACGCCGCCCGGAGGTGCCGGGGGTCGGTCCGGCGTCCCACCTTCGAGTGAACGGGCGATACTCGCCGGGCACACCCGCGTGTGACGGCGTGCCCGTTGTGCACGCTGGGGGCCGACTGTGCCCCGGCCGTACCCCGGTCCTCCCCGTCGGGAGGGCCCGCCGCCGGAGCGGTCGCCCCCCGCACGGCACCGGGTCCGGTCCGGCGCCGGCCCTCGTCCCGAGGTGGTGCGTTCCGTGGTTCGTCCGCTCCTCGTCATTCCCCTGCTGGCTGCCGCCATCGGCGGACTCTGGCTGGCGCGCGGTGCGCTCCAGCGCTGGCGCGACCTGCAGTCCGCCGCGACCTACGAACTGGCGGGCGACCGGTGGCCGATGCTGGTCCGGGCGGGAGGGGCGATGGTCTGCGGGGTGTGCGTCACCGCGTTGACGCTGCTCACCGCGCTCGGGGCGTTCGGTGGTCTCGGGCACGGCCCGTCCTCGACGGACCGGACCGAGTCGGCTGTCGACGCGGCCGCGGCCGGGGCCTGGTCGGGCTCCGCGCCGGGGACGGCGGGCCGGCAGCAGGCGGCGCCGCCCGTCGCCACCGAGCCGGCCGCGGGTGCGGCGGGTGCGTCGGGTGCGGCAGGTGCGGCGGGTGCGGGTGCGGCGGGTGCCTCGGCGTCGGCGGCCGCCCCCGCCGTGGTCAGCCGCTTCGACAGCGTGGGGCACCCGGGCGGCGGCGAACTGCTGCAGTCCGCCGTGCTCGGCCCCGACGGGAAGCCGCGCAACGTCCGGGTCTGGCTGCCCGCGCAGTACGCCAAGGAGCCCAACGCGCGCTTCCCGGTCGTCGTGATGCACGCCGCCACCCCGGGCAAGACCGCCGACGCCGAGGTCCCGGACGTCTTCGAGGGCGTTGGCGCCGCCCTGCAGGCCGGCCGCGCCCGTCCGTTCATCCTGGTCGCCCCCGAGGCGCCGAACGGCACCGCGCACCCCTGCGAACTGGTCGCCGCCGCCCCGGCCGCCGTCGCCGACGACGCGGCCCTGCGCACCACCATCGCCGCCTCCTTCCGCACCCTCCAGCCCGGCCCGGCCTCCTGGGGCACCCTCGGGGTCGACGGCGGCGCGCCGTGCGCCGCCGCGGCCGGGCTCTCCCGCCCGGACCTGTACGGCGCCGCCGCGGCCGTCTCCGGCCGCTACGACACCGCCGCGCTCACCCAGACCGGCGCCGAGGCCCCGACGGGCAGCTCGGCCAAGCTGCTGCTCGCCGCCGCCAAGGGCGACGCCGCCGGGCTCGACGCGGCCCGCAAGCTGCAGGCCTCGCTCAAGGCCGCTCCGGGCCCGGCGGCCAAGGCCGAGGTGCGGATCTCGGACAACGTGCAGGACTACTCGGCGGACCGGGAGCGGCTGCGACTGGTCCGTCAGGCGGCACAGTTCCTGGCCGAGGCGCTGGCCAAGGCTTCCTGAGCGACGCTGGTGGAGGCGTCGTGAGCGCCGGCCGAGCCGGCGTTACGCTGCCCGGTGCCCGGGGTGGGTACCGGGCAGCGGTGTTCCTTCGTTCCCGTGCGTTTCTCGGACTGGTGGGTTGGGAGGAGACGGATGAGGGGCTTCGCGCGGTTGCGGGCGGTCGCGGTGGTGCTCGCGGTCGGGCTGCTGGCGGCCTCGGCGGGCGGGTGCGGCCGGGGTTCCTCGGTGCCCGCGGGTGGGTCCGGCGCGTCCGGTGTGTCCGGACAGGCCTCCTCCGACTCGACGGCTGCGGGGACGGCTGCGGGGGCGGACGCGGGTACGGGCGCGGGCTCGGACGCGGGTGCGGGTGCGCGGCCCGGTGGTGGTGACGGTGACGGTGCCGGCGTCGGGGCCACCCCCTTGGAGCCGCTGCCCGCCGCCGTCCCCGCCGCGCTCGCGCCGTACTACGCCCAGCACCCGGCCTGGCAGTCGTGCGACGGCGGTTTCGAGTGCGCCACCTTCCGGGTCCCGATGGACTACGACCACCCCGGTGACGGTGAGCTCACCCTCGCGGCCGCCCGCGCCGCCGCCCTGCCCGACGACCCCGGCGGCGCCGGCGCCGCCGGCGACACCCCCCGGGCGGGCTCGCTGCTGCTCAACCCGGGCGGCCCCGGCGGCTCGGCGGTCGAGTACCTGGAGGCCGTCGCCGGGACGTACGACCGCACGGTGCGCGCCCGGTACGACCTGGTCGGCCTCGACCCGCGGGGGGTCGGCCGCAGCAACCCGGTCAGCTGCCTGAACGGCGAGCGGATGGACGCCTTCACCGCCGCCGACCTGGCTCCCGGCGACCAGGGGGCGGTCGACGCGCTGGTCGCCGTCGACAAGGAGTTCGCCGAGGGCTGCCGCAGGCAGGCCGGGACCGCGCTCGGCCACCTCAGCACCGTCGAGTCCGCCCGCGACATGGACGTGCTGCGCGCCCTGCTCGGCGACGAGCGGCTCAACTTCGTCGGAAAGTCGTACGGCACCTTCCTCGGCGCCACCTACGCGGGCCTGTTCCCGACCCGGGTCGGGCGGGTGGTGCTGGACGGCGCCATGGACCCGGCGCTCGACTCCGTCACCGGCAACCGCACCCAGGCCGGCGGCTTCGAGACCGCCTGGACCGCCTTCGCCGAGGACTGCGCCAAGCGCGAGGACTGCCCGCTCGGCCGCACCGGACAGCAGGTCGGCGACCAGCTCACCGCCCTGCTCGCGACCGTCCACGCCCACCCGCTGCCCAGCACCGACAACGGGCGCCGGCTCACCGAGGCCCAGGCCACCACCGGCGTCGTCCAGGCCATGTACGCCGAGTTCCTCTGGCCCAAGCTGCGCACCGCGCTCACCGACGCCAGGGCCGGCGACGGCACCGGGCTGCTCAAGCTCTCCGACGCCTACTACGGGCGCGAGGCGGACGGCTCCTACCCCAACCTGATGTTCGCCAACACGGCGGTCAACTGCCTCGACCTGCCCGCGCCGTTCCGCTCGCCCGAGGACGTCCAGCGGGCGGTGCCGGACTTCGAACGCGCCTCGCCGCACTTCGGCCGCGACATGGCCTGGATGGCCCTGACCTGCGCCTACTGGCCCGTCCGGGCCACCGGCGCGGCCCACACCATCCGGGCCGCCGGCGCCGCCCCGATCGTCGTCATCGGCACCACCCGCGACCCGGCCACCCCCTACGCGTGGGCCCGCTCCCTCGCCGGACAGCTGGAATCCGGCCGCCTGCTCACCTACGACGGCGACGGCCACACCGCGTACGGGCGGCGCAGCAGCTGCGTCGACGGCGCGGTCAACCGCTTCCTGCTCACCGGGGAGGCGCCGGACCAGGGCAAGCGCTGCGACCGGTAGCCCCGGGTGGCCCCGGGTGGCCCCGGGGAGCCGCCGGCCGGGCCTCCGCTCAGGCGGAGGAGACCGCCAGCTTCGCGGCGAAGCCCGCGAACAGGACGGCGACACCGCTGGTCAGGGTCGCGGACAGGCGCCGGCGGCGACGGAAGGCCGTCGCGAGCGTGGTGCCCGCGAAGATCAGCAGCGAGAGGTACAGCATGCTGAAGGTCTGCAGGATCCCGCCCAGCAGCGCGAAGGAGAGCACCGGCTGCCCGTAGGACGGGTCGACGAACTGGGTGAAGAACGACAGCAGGAACAGGATCGCCTTCGGGTTCAGCAGGCTGATCACCAGCGCCCGCCGGAACGGCCGCTCACCCGCCTCCTCCACCGCCTCCGCACCGCCCGCCGGATCGGCCTCGGCCCGGTGCTCGCGCCACAGCTGGCGGGCCGCCCGCAGCATCCCGAAGCCGATCCACAGCAGGTACGCGGCACCGCCGAACTTCACCACCGCGAACACCGCCGGATTGGCCTTCAACAGCGAGGCCGCCCCCAACGAGGTCAGGCTGATCAACGTGAGGTCGCCGACGAACACCCCCGCCGCGGCCCGGTACCCGGTCCGGACGCCCTTGCGGGCGGCGACCGACAGCACGTACAGCGAGTTGGGGCCGGGCAGCAGAATGATGACGAGGGCGCCGAGGACGTACGTCGCCAGGTCGTTGACACCGAACACGGTGGCTCCGGGAGTGGGGAGGGGGGCTGGCAGGGGGCGCTCATCGTAACGTCGTACCGGCGATCGACCGAAGCGAAAACCGTCCACCCCTCGCCGCACCCCCACCCCGGCCCCACCCCGGCCCCACCGCCCCGGCTACGGATCACCTGCGAACCTGTGTAGACTGACCCGCGTTGCCACCACACGTGGCAGCGGTGCCGCCTTAGCTCAGTTGGCCAGAGCAACGCACTCGTAATGCGTAGGTCATGGGTTCGAATCCCATAGGCGGCTCAGAGAAGGCCCAGGTCACATAGCCCGTGACCTGGGCCTTTTGCCTTTCCGTGACCTTTGATGCCGGGCGCGCGTGAGCGGAAATCGCTTCATGATCGCTCCCGGTGGACGTTCGGTGGACATTCGTGCATCGAGCGTGCACGCCGGTGGACAGCGCGACGTCCCTGCCGGTTCGCGGTCAGTGGGCCTGCCTGTAGGTTCCCCACAGGTATCGTGGCGACCGCCGACATGAGGACAGCGCGGTCGGGTGGGCCGGGTGGACCAGGGGGTGGTGAGCATCGACGTGATCGCTGATCGGTATGAGCTGCTGCAGAACCTCTCGGTCGGAGAGGCTCAAGTCTGGGCCGGCCACGACCGGCTGCTCGACAGGAAGGTCGCACTCAAGCTCACTCGCGCGTCGCGGGCTCATGCTGCTGTTCGAGGTCGCTTTGCCCGCGAGGCCGAAGTGATGATGAAGCTGCACGGCCTCCGCATCCCGGAGGTGTACCAAGTCGGTGCCGCTGCTCGGTGGGATGATGCGCGGGTCGACTACATGGCGATGGAGTATGTCCCTGGAGCCACCGTCGACGCACTCGCGGAGGAGCTGAGGCGGCTGCCAGTATCGCAAGCAGTGGCTCTCGCGGCGTCGACTGCCCAAGTCCTTGAAGGTGTTCACGCGCGAGAGGTTGTCCATCGGGATATCAAGCCGAGCAACTTGATCCTTGATAGGACTGGCGCCGTTACTCTGATCGACTTCGGGATCTCCGTCTGCTCTGGACGTGTGGCAGTCGCCGATCTCCGGGGCGAAGGCATCACTGGCAGTCCGTCCTACATGGCGCCAGAGCAGCTGGCAGATGATCTTGCCGCCCCGAGTGCAGATGTCTACTCTCTCGGCGTTGTGCTATTTCGTCTTCTCACCGGCCAAGTTCCGTTCGAAGCCGAGGTGGCCTCGCCGTTGGAGCTTCTTGAGAAGAAGGTGAACGAGACCCCGAAGCCGCCATCTTCCTACTGCGACGACATTCCAGATGGGCTTGACTCCCTGGTCTTGAGAATGTTGGACAGGCGGCCGGATGCCAGGCCATCGGCGGCGGAGGTGGGAGAAGCACTCGTCCCATTTACGCCCCCAGGGAGTTGGATTCTCTCCGAACGCCTCTATCCGGGGCACGGAACTTCGGCCCTCGAAGTACGAGCCCCCATCCAGGATGAGACATTCACGCGAACCCGGCCCGTAGGCGGTGCTGCAGACGCCCCCCTAGTAAGCTCGGCCCCTCTCTCCTCGCTTGGGATCACGGGGCAGGGCGAGTTGAGGAGACTGCAGGACCTTCGCCGTAAAGCATTGCTCCTACGGCAGAGCAGCCGGAAAGATCTCCGTGACGATTCCGAGTCGTTCGCCGGCCAGATAATTGAAAGCGAAGAAATCGAGGCGGCGCACAGCAGCATCGATGGCGCACTCGCGCGGCTATTTGTGCGCTTGGGTCCTCCGCCCGAGCCGACAAACAATCTTTTTGCCAATCTTGGGTCCGATGGTGGAGGGGCGCAGAAGTGACTGGCTCGGTCGAGAAGCAGCCGCCAGAGGACCTTATGGTGAGCGCGGGGCTGGAGATCGCGGCGCGGTGGGGTGAGGCAGTAGGGCCTGAGAAGCTTGAGCTAGCCCTGCAAGCCCTTGAGCCTCAGCTCAAGCGCGAACATGAAGCTCGCATGAAGAGAATGGACGATATCCGCGCACGCGAGGAGCGGCGTGCCGCAGCAGAGGATGCTGAGGCGAAACGTTCTGCGGCACTGGAAAAGACGAAAGCTGAACTCGCACTCCGCGATTCGGATCGTCGACGGGCTCATATCTATCGAATGAGCGGGATGATCTCGGGTGTCGTTATCTCCCTGTCATTGCTGGGTGCTGCAGTCGTGGTAGCTCCGGCTCAGCCATGGCTTGCTTCGGCGCTTTCCGGGCCGAGTCTTATTGCCTTGGCGAAAATTTTCGTGCTACGTCGCAGTGAGCCTGTGGATATTCAGGAGGCCGGTCGTACGGCCAGGAAGTCGGCCTCAAGCTCGAATCAGCCGCCCCCTTCGATCTGACCCTCCTAGGGCACTGGAGCCGGCGGTCATCGCCGACCCTCAGCGGTTCAGCCCTGTGGCGCTCGGAGCCCTGGTCAGCATGTGGCTGACCGGGGCTCCGTACAGTTTGAGGCTCAGGCCGAGTGCTCGTCTTGTGCGACCTCGGTATCCGCTGGCTTCTTCGGAGGAGCCAGCCTCGGGAGGCGCCGAGGCTTCAGCTGGCCGTCGTCGGTGACCACCGCGAGCGGGCGGCGGCCGTGAGGGACGAGCTGGACGACCTTCTCGGCGGCGTCCTTCGCCAGATCGTCCAGGACGGTCTGGTAGGTGTCGCGGGTGATCCGGGTGTCCGAGTGGCCGAGAGTCTCGGAGACGACCTTGATGTCGACCCCGGCGGCGAGCATGAGCGTCGCGGCGACGTGGCGAAGGTCGTGTAGGCGGATCGGAGGCAGGCCGGCGGCTTCGACGAGGCGCTCGAACAAGTCGGACATCTTGCCCGGGTGGATGATCGAGCCGTCTTCGTTGGTGAAGACGCGGCCGGTGTCCTGCCAGGCGTCGCCCCACTCCAGCTTCTCCTGCTGCTGACGTTCCCACTGGAGGTCGAGGAGCTGGTCCGTCTCGTCGTCGAGCGCGAGCCAGCGGACGCCAGAGCTGGTCTTTGGGGCGCCTTCGTAGACGTCCCAGCCGTCCTGGATGAGCTGGGTCGCGACAGCGATGGCCTTCGCCGCCTTATTGCGGTCCTCCCAGCGGAGGCCGCAGGTCTCGCCGCGCCGGGTGCCTCGGAAGGCGATGGTGCGGTAGTAGAGGTAGAAGCGGTGCTCGGCGACGAAGTCGAGGAAGTCAGCAGTCTGGTCCGGAGTCCAGACCATGACGGGGCTCGGCCGCTCGCCCGTCTCCTTCCACCGAGCGATCCGCTCGGCGGTCCAGACGAGGGCCTTCGGCTTAGTGCCGGGAAGCAGCTCGACGTGTGCCGCCGGGTTGAAGGGCGGCATCTCCTGCTGGGCGATGGCCACGTTGATGGCCGCGCGCAGGGTGTCCCGGATATGGGGCTGGGTGTTGAGGCCGGTAGGGCGCCGGAAGGGCGGCATCTGGTCGAGCTGGGCCTTGAGCCACCTGCGCCGGGCCCGGTTCTCTGCGCCCTTCCACGGGGTGGCGTCCAGCTCCGCCTTGACCGCGCGGCGCTGCTCGTTCTGCTCCTGGACCTCGATGTTCCGCTCGTTGATGTCGTCGAACATCTTGCTGACGTGGTGGACCCGGAGCTTGTCGAGCCGGAGGAGGCCGAGGTGGGGCTTGAGGTGGTTGCGGATATCGCAGTCGTAGCGCTTCCAGCCGCCCCGGCTGAGCCGCTTGCGGCTGTCGAGCCAGGTATCGAGCCACTCCGCTACGGTGATCTTGGTGTTGAGAGGCTGGCCCGTGGCGATCCGGCGGCGGACTTCGTCGTAGTCCGGGACCGGGGCCTTCTCCTTGAGGCAGTTCTCCAGGAGGTCACTCAGCTGGAGCTTGGCCCAGGCGTCGTCCTCTTCGGGTATCGCGAGGAGGGCGCGGACCTTGTCGAGCTCTTCCTGCGCCTTGGTGGAGCTCTCGAAGCCGCCCCGGCGGAAGCGGCGACGGCGGCCTTCCTGGTCGGGCTCCAGCTCCTGGAAGACCGTCCAGACGCCGTGGCGGCGGGACGACTTGAGTTTGGGGCAGGCGGCCCCGTACTCCTTGCCGGTACCGGGATCAACGCACCGGCACCGGCGGGAGATCGTGCCGTTCTTCACTCTCTGTCCTCTACGTGTGCTTCGTCCTCGGCCTGATCGACGACTGCCAGGTCGCCGGGGAGGGCGGGCGGGACGAGACCCCGCTCACGCATCCGCTCCCGGAAGGAGGCCAGCTCCTTGCGGTCGGCGTCCGCGTACTCCTCATAACCAGCGGCCAGCTCCAGAAGGGCGGCCCTGCGATCCGGGGCCGGTGTCGTGCTGGCCGCCCGGCGCCGGTCCGTCGCCAGCGCGGCGGATGCTCTGGCAGCGGCGACGAGGTCGGCGTGCGCCCGGAAGGTGTCGAGCACTTCGCGAGCGCTTCCCGGTGGGGCAGGGTCTGCGGTCGGCGTCTCCCCGGTGAATTGGGCGAGCGCGTCCCAGGTGGATACCGATTGGCCGGGCAACTGCTCGACCGTCTCGGCTGTCCCCAGAGGGAACAGCAGGCTGATCGCGGGTGCGCCGAGAACGTCCGCCAGGACCAGGAAGTCCGTGAGCGTGATACTCGTCCGGCGCCCCGATTCCAGGTTCTTGATCGTCTGGTCGGTGATATCCGGCAGGCCGCGTTCGGCGCAGCCCTCCGCGACGGCCGCCATCGTGAGGCCGGCCGCCTTGCGCGCCTCACGCATGGAGCGCACGACCTGGGCGGTGAACGCCGCCGGCCAAGAGTCTGAGGTCATGCATGCACTTTACGATCGAGAAAAGTGCTGCCGCAACTCCGTGATACAACGATTCGCGTCACACCAGCACGAACCTCGACTAGGAGAGCGTCATGGCTGCACCTTCTTCTGGTGGCATGACCGCCGACGAACTGCTCGCACTTCCGGTAGCCATCGACCTCGACACAGCCAACCGGGCACTCGGGATCGGTCGCTCCACCGGCTACGGACTGGCGAAGGCGGGGGAGTACCCGGTCACGGTTCTGCGGTTGGGCAGTGCCTACCGGGTGGTGACGTCGGAGCTACTGAAGCTGCTCGGCATGGAACGCCACCCCGAGGCCCCGGCTGCGGCCGGTGCCGGGGCGGGGCACGAGCTCTGCGCGTAGGCGGTGAACGCCTCCGGGGCCCCGAACTCGCCGTCCTCTTCCGACTTTCGTTGCCCCCCTGTTCGCTGGTGCAGCCGGGTTCAGGCCAGGCCCTCGGGCTTGTCTCCTCGGTAGATGACGTGCACGTGGAGGTGCTTGGACTCCTGGTAGTCGCCCAAGTTGGTGACCACGCACGCGGCGCCGTGCTCGGCCCGGACCTGGGCGGCGACCTGCCGGACGACCCGCATCACCTCGGTCAGCAGTTCCTCGCCGCCGTCGCCCAAATCTTCGAGCGAGGGGGAGTGCTGCCTCGGGATCACCACGATGTGGACCGGGTAGCTGGGCCTGGTGTGGTGGAAGGCCAAGACCGAGTCCGTCTCCTGGACGGTGTCCACCGCCGTGAGGCCGTTCAGCACCTGCTCGCAGTAGAAGTCGGACATGCTCAGGCTCCGATCAGGTCGAGGTAGTGGGCGACGTACGGCGGCGTCTTGAGCGCGGCGACCTCGGAGAAGGGCACCCAGGCGATGCCCACCCCTTCGTCGCCGAGCCGGATCGCGTCCTTCGGCCCGGTGTACACCGCGTGCAGGACACGGGTCATCGCCGAGACACGCTCGTGGTGGGGGCCGGGCAGCTCCCGGACGTCGGTGATGGTGATCCCGGCTTCCTCGAACACCTCCCGGGTCGCGGTCTCGGGCGGCGTCTCGTCCTCCTCCCGCCACCCGCCGATCGGGGTTCGGTGTCCAGACCAGGCGATGCCCTCCTTCTCATCCCGGTGGTGCACCAGCAGTTCGCCGTCTGGGGTGGTGACGAACACGACGACGCCTTCGAAGTCCTGCTCGGGCGGGGCGGGGCGCTCGATGTAGAGCACCCGGCCGGAGCGGGCGGCGCGCAGCACCTGGAGGTCCTGCCGGTACTCCTCGGGAGTCATGTGGTGGCGCCAGTTGTAGGCCGTCTCGAAGCGGTGCTCGCAGTGCTCGGCCGGGTCGAGGACGATGCGGGCCTGCTGCTCCTCGGTGAGCGTGCCGCCGTCGAAGACCCAGCCGATCGACGGCACGGGGCGGATGTGGTCGGCCTGCTGGTGGATGACGGCGATCAGCCGCTGTCGGCCGACCGGGTTCGGGTTCTCGGCGAGCAGGTCGAGGCCGATCTCCTCGCGGGCCTCGCGCAGTGCGGTGTCGAACGGGGACTCGCCGGGCTCGGAGTTCCCGCCGGGCCAGTCCCAGCGTTCGGTGTCCACGGAGTTGCGCATCCCTAGGACGCGGCCCTCGTGGTCGCGTACCAGGAAGCAGGCCCACGTCATCGGCCGGTCGATCGTGGCCAGGTACCGGCTGGCGGGCGTCCATCCGGCGGCGAGGCGGTGGGTAAGCCAGCCGATCACCTCGCGGTAGCCGTCGCTGGTCGGCGGCAGCTCGTCCGGGCGGAACCAGCCGAAGGCGTCGTGCTCGGAGAGCGTCACCGCGGTCTCGTCCGGGACGGTGCAAGTGAAGACGAACTGGCGGGTCAGGCGGCCCCGGGTGTTGACGAAGTCCAGGGCCCGCACGTACTCGATGTCGGCGCAGTGGATGCCGGTCTCCTCGGCCAGCTCCCGGATCGCACCGTCCCGGGGGTCCTCGCCGTCGTTCAGCCCGCCGGCCGGGTAGTCCCACAGGCCGGGGAGCACGTCGTCCTGCTTGCGGCGCAGCATCAGGATGCGGCCCTGCTGGTCGCGCACCACGGTTCCGGCCGCGAGCTTCTGGACGCCTTCGGCCAGGGCCTGTTGGGCGAGCAGCTTGTACGAGATCACTTCGGGGGGTTCTCCTTGCTGTCGTTCCAGCCGCCCCAGGGGGTGACTTGCTGGTCTGCCAGGGCTTCCGCGATCTGCCAGTGCATCCCGGAGCGGGAGCCCTTAACGAGGACGACGTCTCCGGGTGGAAGGCGCACTGAATGTGTTCGGTGCCGCGGGTCAACAGGTCGTCCCACGCGGTGGCGGCGAACGACTGCCGGTGTCCCGGACGGGTCGGGTGCACTCACTGGCTTCTCCTGCGGGCCGGATCGGCTCGGATCGAGGACGAATGAAAGAGCGGTCAGGCGCTGGCGGTGGTCGGGGTGGCCTGGTGGGGCAGGCGGTCGCCGAGGTCGTACTGGGCGGCCTGGAGGAGATAAGACTCGCGGTAGCGCGTGGCCGGTTCCTGGGCCATCAGCTCGGAGTGGCTCCCCTGTTCTACGAGGCGGCCGTGGTCGAGGACGAAGATGCGGTCGGCCTTGGCGGTGGCGCCGAGGCGGTGGGTGATGAGGACGACGGTGACGCCGAGGGCGGTGAGCTGGCGGATCTGCTCGAACGCCTCGACCTCGGTTTCCGGGTCCATCGCGGACGTCGGCTCGTCGACCACCACGAGGGCGGGGAGCCGGCCGTGGGCGTCGGGCGTGGTCAGGCGCAAGTGGGTGCGGGCGAGGGCGACCTTCTGCCACTGGCCGCCCGAGAGGCCGACGCCGCCCTCGAAGCCTTTGGCGACGAGGGTGTCCCAGCCGCGCGGCAGCTCCTCAACCACCGGGTGAAGGTCGGCGTAGTCGGCGGCGGTCTCCAGCTGCCGCTGATCGCACGCAACTTCGGGGCGGCCGAGGAGCAGGTTGGCGCGCAACGTGAAGGACCAGCGCTGGAAACTCTGGGCCAGCAGGGCGACGCTGCTGAAGAGCTGGTCGCGGTCGGCGGTCGCGGTGTCGATGCCGTCCCACCGGACGCGCCCTTGGTGTGGCTGGTAGACCCCGCACAGAATGTTGGCCAGGGTGGACTTGCCCGAACCGTTGGCTCCCACCAGGGCGATGACCTTGCCCCGGGGGATTGTCAGGGTGACCTTGTCCAGAGCCGGGGTATCGCGGCCATCGTAGGTGAAGGACACGTCCTCGACGGTGATCGTCTCGGGGCGCTCAGGCAGCGGTGTACCGCCGGTGGGGATCGCCCGGCGGTGACCCTCGCGACGCAGCTGGTCGAGGTCGCGGACGAACAGCGACTCCTCGTACAGCTGGTTGATCTGGGAGACGAGGCCGCCGATGCTCGCCGAGCCGGTGCGGATGGCCACCACGGCGGTCCCGGCGGCAGCGAGCGGGATCGCCCCGCTCATGACGAGCGAGCCCAGCAAGGTGAAGGCGCAGACGGTGGCCGCGCCGGCCAGCGTCGCAGAGAGCAGGTCCGTGCGGGCCCGGGCGCCGGCGAGGCGGGACTGCTCCTGCTCGGCCGCGCGGGCCATCTGCTCGTAGTGGTGGAGGATGAACGGCCCGCACGCGTGCACCCGCAGCTCGGCCGCGGAGTACGGGCGGATCAGCATGTCCGCCAGCGCGCTGCTGGCCCGGGAGTGCTGGAGCCAGGCCCGCCTGGAAGCGTAGTGGCGCCGGGCGGTCCGCACAGCACCCCAGCCGCGCGGGGCGGTGATCAGCACCAGCATCGGCAGCAGGGCGGGGTGGAGGACGGACAGAACGCCGGCGGCGGAGACGAGACTGAAGGTGGCGGTTAGGACGGAGGTGGCCTGGCCGATGATGCGCTGCAGCGACATCGCACCCCAGCGGGCGCTGTCCACCTCGGCGAGGAACTCGGAGTCTTCGATCGCCTCCAGCTCGGAACGGCCGACGATGCCCAGGAACTCCATCGTGGCCTGGCGGAAGACCGCCGGTTCCAGCCGCCCGCTGGCCCAGCCCGAGGCCGCGGACAGCACCGAGGACAGGCCCGCAACCGAGCCGACCATCACGATCGCCGGCACAGCGGCCCGCAGCACCTCGGCCACATGGCCAGGGGCGAGCAGCGCGGCCAAAGCGTGGTTGGTGGCGATCAGCGCGAAGGCGGCGGCCAGGCCGCGCATCACCTCGGCGCCGACCAGGGTCAGCAGCGCCGCGCGGTCGGCCTGCCACGCCATCCGTCCGGCCAGGCGAAGGAAGCGCGGCATCTGCCGCGCCACCGCCCAGAACGTCACCTCGCCGCTGGCCATCTCGTGCTTGGCCCAGCCGTAGTCGTAGCGCATCGGCCCGCCGAACAGCAGCTGCTCGCTGTCCGGCACCGGGTCCGTCGAGGTCTTGGGTGCGCTGGTCACATACTCCCTTTCGCAGAGGGGGAACGCGGTGGTCGGGCGCCAGTGCCGTCAGGGGCCGATGTAGTCGTGGGGCGACCGGCGGACCAGACGGGGGCGAGCCGGCCGGCACCGTGCCGGGCGGGCTCACTCGCCCGGCCCGGTGCCGGCGGGCGCCGGTCACCTCTCGACGAGCTGCCGCTGTCCGGAGGCGGGGTCGAATCCGTGGGTGGAGAACGCAGGCCCGCCGGCCAGGTACGCCTCCACCGCGACCTTGGAGGTCGGGAACATCGGGCTGGGCAGGACGTCGGCGGCGGGGTGCCAGCGCACCTCCAGGTGCTTGTCCGGCTCGACGTTGACCAGCTCGCCCGTGAACTCGCTGGTGGCGAAGACGAACAGCACGAACCCGCCGCGCCCGTCCCAGCCCTCCTTGGCCTGGATGGTGTGCACCAGACGCAGGTCGCACGGCCGGGCGATGAGCCCGGCTTCCTCACGCAGTTCCCGGGCGGCGGCGTCGGGGATCTCCTCCCCAGGGTCGACCTTCCCGCCGGGGATTGACCACGCGGGTCCGGGGGTGAAACTGCGCTTGCCGTAGAGGAGGGTGGCGATCCGGTCGGTGTTCAAATCGTGGGCGATGACGCAGACCGACAGCCTGCTCGTCTCGTGCATCAGGGGTGCTCCTGGTTGAAGTGGGACGGGTCAATGGCGCGGACACGGCGGTCGAGCGACTGCTTCTAGGTGTCGCGCGCGGGCAACTCCGAGAGCGCGGTCTCGCGCATGATGCGGTCGACCGTGTCGCGGAGCGTGCTGTCGCTGCCGATGACGGTCTCGATGCCGCCGGGAAGAACGTCGTGCTCGCGGTACCAGTCGCGCAGTTCCCGCTCGGTGACGGCAGACAGGTACTCGCGATCGGCCTTCGAGGCGTGCCGGACTAGCGTCTCGTCGATCGGGATGTCGAGGTAGTAGCAGCGGGTGACGCCGCGATGGTCTCCCACCAGGCGCTGGAGCATCTCGCCGTAGTGATCGGCGTACAGGATGCCTTCGATGACGACGTGGTAGCCGGCGCCCAGCGCGTACCGTGCCACGGTGTCGATCAGACCGATGTTCGCGCCGCCGGGCCGGTCCCGCTCGCGCAGCACGACGCGGCGGAGGTTGTCCTGCGCGACCACGGCCAAGCCCCGACCGAACCGGTCACGGATGCCCGCAGCCACTGACGACTTGCCCGACGCCGAGTTACCCCGAACGACCACGAGCCGGGTCTCCGGGCTCTCCGCAGGCGTGCCGGCGGCCAGGAACCCCGGGTGGCTCGTGGCGCTCATGCCGGCCAGCCGACGACGGACAGCGGGCGGCCGGCGGTGATCTGCGCGAGCGCGTCCGCGATGTAACCGACGATCGGATCCGGAAGCCCGTCCAGCGGCCAGAAGCGGAGGGCGGCGCACTTGTCCGGCTCGCGGTTGGTGATCTTGCCGGTGTACGCGCGCGGGGTGAAGAACAGTTGGAGGCGTCCGGCACCGTCGTCGGCGTCGAGGTGGTGGAGGGTGTGCACCAGGTCGAGGTCCTCCTCCCGGATGGCGATACCAAGTTCTTCATCGGCCTCGCGGACCATGCCGGCCAGGACGGACTCTCCCGCTTCGAGGTGGCCGGCCGGAGCGTGCCAGTGCTGGGCGGCGAAGGTGGTGTTGGCGCGCCGTCCGAGCAGCACCCGGCCGTTTTCGATCAGGACCAGGTGGACTCCCACAACCAGCGTGTGCGGCACGGGATGTCTCCTTCCCAAGGGGTGAGGGAACCAGCGAGGGGAGCGCGGCCGGTTCAGGGCATGGCGAAGGTGCGATCAAACTGGTGATCGTTCGTCGTACGTGAGTGCGTAGGTAGGTGTCCCACCGTAGGCGGCCCGGCAGGGCCGCATCGGCGTGTCGCGGCAGAAGCCACACGATCCGGTGAACAGCCCCAACTCGTCATACTGATCGGGCGGTTGCGGATCGAACGAGGCAGTCTGCCACGCGGCACTGACAATCGCGCCATACGCCGCGTGGACTGCCGGCGGGCCTCGCGGAAGCTGGCTGCGGCGAGGTCGTGCTGGCCGTCGAGGGACTGTGCCTCTCGAAGGAAGGCCCTGGCCTGGCCACGTTCAGCGGACGCACCTCGCTGCCGCCCACTACGCCACCACGGGGGCGGGGAGCGCTTGGTCGACGACGGCGCGCGGTCCGGGCAGCGCTGGGCGCCGGACGTGCAGCTTGCCGGCCAGGCGGATGGCCGCATCCGCCAGGCTCCAGTGGGAGAACCCCTGCGGGTAGTTCCCGAGCTGCCGCCGGGCGAGGGGGTCATACTCCTCGGCGAGGAGCCCGAGATCGCTGCGCAGGGCGAGCAGCCGGTCGAACAGCTCGCGGGCTTCGGCGTCCCGGCCGATGACGGCAAGGCACTCGGCCAGCCAGAACGAGCAGGCCAGGAAGGCACCCTCGTGGCCGGCGAGCCCGTCCACGTTCCCGCCCGAATTCTCGCGGGTGGAGTAGCGCAGCACCAGCCCGTGCTCGGTGAGTTCGCGCTGGACGGCTTCGACGGTGCGGATGACGCGCTTGTCGTCCGGCGGCAGGAAGCCGACTAGGGGCAGGAGCAGCAGTGAGGCGTCGAGTGCCTGGTCCCCGTAGGACTGGGTGAAGGTGCCGTCCTTGGGGTTGAAGCTGCGCCTGCAGACGTCGGTGTGGATCTCCTCGCGCAGGCGGGTGAGGCGGACCAGGACGGCAGGGTCGGTGGTGCTTCGACGCCCGAGCAGCCGCAGTGTCCGGTCCACGGCGACCCAGCACATCACCTTGGAGTGGGTGAAGTGCCGTGCCGGACCGCGGATTTCCCAGATGCCCTCGTCGGGCCCCTGCCAGCGCTGCTCCACCTGTTCGGCGAGCGCCAGGAGCAGCGCGTCGCACTGCGGGGACGGGGGGAGGCCGGTGTCCTCCGCGAGCAGCAGGGTGTCGGCGAGTTCGCCGTAGACGTCGAGCTGGAGCTGGTCGGCGGCGCCGTTGCCGATGCGCACCGGCCGGGAGCCGTCGTAGCCGGGCAGGTGCTCCAGGGTTTCCTCGTCGAGGTCGGCATCGCCGTTGACGCGATAGATCGGTTGGAGATGCTCGGGGTTGACGGTGTCGACCAGCCATCTGCGCCACTGCCGGGCCTCGTCGAGGAAGCCGAGCCGCAGCAGCGCGGCGATGGTTAGCGCGCTGTCACGCAGCCAGACGAACCGGTAGTCCCAGTTTCGTTCGCCGCCGATCTGCTCGGGCAGGGAGGTGGTGGGCGCAGCGATGACGCCGCCGCCCGAGTGGCAGAGCGCCTTGAGAGTGAGGGCGGAGCGCACCACCGCCTCGTGGTCCGGGCCGCGGTAGGTGCAGCTGGCTGCCCACTGCTCCCAGAACTCCGCGGTCGCGTCGAGCTCGGAGAAGGCGTCGGGCGGGACGGGCGCTGGACGGTGAGAGGGGGCCCAGGCGAGGGTGAGCACGACGATCTGGCCGGCGCGGACGGTCAAGTCGGCCCGACACACGTCCCGCCCGTTGGCGGCGTGGTGGGGGCCGTCGAGCCAGTACGAGTCCGGGTGGGCGACCACCCACAGCCGCTGGGTTCCGCGGGCGATCCGCTCGACGTGCGGCCGGGTGGCGCCGTAGCCGGGACGAGGGCGGAAGACGCTGGCGACGCGGACCTCGCCGCTGATGCCTTCGACAATCCGGATGATCCGAGGCTCCGCGTGGTCGCTGACCGTGGGCGCCGGCATGAAGTCGGTGACCGCGACCGTACCGGAGGGGGTGTCCCACTCCTGGCGGAGGACCAGGGAGTTGCCCACATAGTGGCGGCGGTCGGCCGCCGGGGGCGGTGAGTCGTCGTAGACGGCCGGGCCGACCCGCCACAGGCCATGGTCGGCGTCGCCGAGCAGCGAGGCGAACACCGCAGGCGAGTCGAAGGCTGGCAGGCAGGCCCAGTTGATGGAGCCGTCCGGGCGGACCAGGGCGGCGGAGATGGTGTTGCCGAGGAGAGCGTGGTCCTCGATCCGGGGAGGGGCGGTGGTGGTGCGCATGGGGTCCTGACATTGGTGGGCGGTCAGCGGTGAGCGGGGGTGGGGGCCTTGAGCGCGGCGAGAGCTGCGGCGACGGTGTCGGCGAGCGTCTCGGCTACCGACAGCCACGGCATGAGGTTGGCGAGTAGCACGCGGTTGGCGCGCTGGACGGGGTCGGCCGGGTCGCAGCCGACGACCACCGTCCCGCCGTACGGGGTGAACAGGCCGGCCTCGTAGCAGTCGTGCACGCGCACGTGGCCGATTGGATTCCAGAACAGGACGACGTCGGTGCGCCGGATGTTGCGGTCCTGCCAGCCGAACGGCTGCCACGCGAGGTAGGGATCGGTGGCCGGGTTGCGTGACGGCCGGGGGTTGAGCACCGTGCCGTCGAAGCCCGCGGTCGCGAACAGGTGGACCGCGTCGCTCTGCCAGTCCGGGCAACCAACGGTTGCTCCGGCGAGGAACACCGCTGGGCGGCCGTCTGGCTCGTACGGCTGCGGTGCCTCGACGTATCGAAGGTTCACCGGGCGCCGCCGCAGGGAGCAGGTCCGTGGAGGACGGTGAGGATGATCATCTGTTCTCTGAGCTCGAAGGGGTGCGGCCCTGGCCCGAACGGCCGCCATGGGTTGCTGCGGTTGTGCTGTTCAGCCGGACCGGCGGCGGTCGCCAGGACGATCCGGGTCGTTCGGGGGCGGCTGGCGGTGACCCACCAAGCGGTCGGCCACGCCGAGGGTGCACAGGGCGACGACGGCGAAGATGCCCAGGTAGAGCGGCTGTCTGAAGGCGGCGCGGTGCTCGAGCAGGTAGATGGCGCCGCCTCCGATCAGAACGCCGAGCAGGAAGCAGAGCGCGGCGAGACCGATGCGCCCGATGCCCCGTTGCCCGTTCATGGGGCCACCGCGTGCGGTTCTGTGCTGGGAAGGAGCGGGCTGGCCGGCCAGGCGGGGTCGATGCTGTTCAGAGGGACCAGTTGGGCGAGGACGCCGACGACGACGGCCTGGGGCTGGGAGTCGACGTTCAGCTGGCTGAGCAGGCTCTTGCAGTAGGTGCGCATCGTGCTCGGCGCGATGCCGAAGTCGGCGGTCAGCTCGGGCGTGCTGCGCCCGCCCGCCCAGCCGCGCAAGATCTGCGTCAATCGCGGGGCGAGTTGGGGGTTGATGGTCAGCGCGCCGCTGGGGTGCACCGGCTGGGTGACGATCCGGTGAGCGGTGGCCCAGGCGGCGAGGTGCAGCCCGGTGCGGGTGCCGGTGGTGACGAGCAGTGCCTCGATCGCGCTGCGGACGTCGTCCGGTTGCAGTCTCGTGTCGGGGTCGGCGGCGATCTGGTCGTGACTGGCGCTGGCGGCGACCAGGACGATCAACCGGCGCTCGGAGGCGGTGAGGGCGGGCAGGGGGCCGATGGCCACGGCGTAGTCTCCAGCGGGATGGTGCGGGCGGGTCACAGTTGCTGAGGGATGGGCATGGCTGGGGCAGCGAGGTGGAACAGCAGCCTCGGACCGAGCCGCTCGGCCTGGCCGGTGCCGATGACCAAGACGAGGTCGCCCTCGGAGGTCATCTCGAAGATCCGCTGCTCCGGGGTGGGTTCGTATGGCCCGAGGCGGATGCGGTGGACCTTGCCCTGTCCGAGCTTTTGAAGAGCGGCCAGCTCGACGGCATCCAGCGGGTCGGGCCCGGCGTCCTCGGTCAGCGGGGTGCTGACCGGCAGCAGCACCGCGCGATCGGCATCGCCGAGGGCGGCACCGATCTCAGCGGCGTGCGCGCTGGTGCGAGCGACGCCGTCGGGTTCCAGAACGACGACCACCGAGCCCTCGGTGAGCATCCGGCTGGCCGTGACGTCCTGCGCGATCTCGCGCGGGTGCCGGGCACGGGAGTCTATGACGGTGACGCCCGCCTGAACGCCGAGCACAGCCAGCGACCGCTCAGTCCCGCGGAAGCCGCCGATGCGCTGGGCGACGGCCTGCGGGTTCTCCCCGACGACGAGGGCGGTGGCGATGGCTGCGCACACCGCCAGGGCGTGGTGACGGCCGGCGATCGGCACGGTGAACTGGTGCCGCTCACCCCGGTGGTGGAGGGTGAGGAGGTACTCGGTGCCCAGCCAGCGGGGCGGGAGGACCCACACGTCGGCGCTTTCCTCCAGACCGACTGTCACTACGGCGGGGCCGGGGCGGTCGCTGAGCCGCTCGTGCACGATCTTGACGCCCTTGTCCCACAGCGGCAGCACCACCGTGGCGGAAGCGCGGGCGAGGGCGGTGGCGGCGTCCAGAGCCTCGAGGGTGTCCGTGAAGTGCGGGGCATTCATCGCGGCGGTGGTGATCAGCGTCACGGTCGGGGTCGCCCTGGGGACGGGCTGCGGGCCGTGCGGATAGCGGCTCCAGGAGGTGGCCTCGTGCGTGCCGGCGTCCAGGCACAGGTCCACGACCAGGCGCTGGCCGTGGATGCCCTGTCCGGGAACGCCGCCCTGGGTCGAAGCGGTGAGAACCCAGGAGGTGTGGCCGTCGTCGAGGACTGCGGCCAGGGCCGCCGCCGCGGTGGCGGTGTCGTGGCTGCCGTAGACGGCCACCAGCGGCTCGCCGTGGTCCACGGTCAGCGTGGTGAGCGCGAGCGCGCGCGTGAGTACCGGCAGCCCACGGGCCTTGGCCTGGTCGAGTTCCGGGAGCGGGCCCGTCGTCGCGCCGGACCACACCACCGCGGTTCGGTCGGCCTGGATGTGGTCGACGTCGAAGCCAACGGTGACCTTCACGCCGGCCGTGCGCAGCCGGGAGGCGGCCGGGCTGTCCTGCTCGGCGTGGGTGATGCTGGCGGTGATGTCCATCCGGCGCGTGGCCAGCCACAGCGCGAGGCCTTCCATGCCGGGTGCGGTGGCGTCGACCAGGTGGGCCCGGGTCAGCACATCGGCTCCGGTGGGCCGCGGGCTCGTATGGGTTGGGGGTCGGGTGGTGGTGTCCATAGGAAGGGCTTCCTCGGCAGGGTCGGGGACAGAGGGGTGGGGTTGGAACCGGGCCGGTCGCGGGTCTCGGGGGTTTGGCGCCGCGACCGGCCCGGGGCTCATGCCTGGGTGAGACCGCGTTCCAGCTCGGCATCGGTCACGGCGGCGGCGTGGTGGTCCATGTCCAGGTGGGCGACGGCGGCCAGGTGGGCGACGACGTGCTCGTCGAGCAGCTCGCAGGCCAGCGGGCTGGTCTCGAACGCGGAAACGGCCTCGGCCAGTGCCTGCGGTACGGGCTCGGCTTCGCGGTCCAGGTAGGCGTCGCCGCGGGTGGCGGCAGGGGGCTTGAGCCTGGACTCGATGCCGTGCCGGATCCCAGCCAGGACAGCCGCCGACGCCAGGTAGGGGTTGGCATCGGCACCGGGCAACCGCACCTCCAGGCGCAGACTGCGGCCGTGACCGACCACCCGAACCGCGCACGACCTGTTGTCCCGTCCCCAGGTGAGGCGAGTGGGGGCGAAGGAGTGGTCCCGCAGGCGCTTGTAGCTGTTCACGTACGGCGCCCACAGCGGGCCGAGGGCGGGAAGCGCAGTCAGGAGTCCGGCCACCGCCTGCTCACCCAGCTCCGACAGGCCGCTGCCGTACTCGGGACCGGCGAGCAGGACCGGCTGGTCGTCGACATCGTGCAGCGAGACGTGCAGGTGCATGCCGCTGCCCACTCCTTCCGGCAGGGCCGCCATGAACGACGCCGTCATGCCCTGCTCGTTCGCGACCGTCTTCGCGGCGTGCTTGAACAGCACGTGCAGCTCGCACGCCGCCGTCACCGGTCCGTAGGGAAAGGTGACTTCTATCTGACCCGGCGCTCCCTCGCCTTTCACGGCCTCGACGGGAACGCCGGCGTCGGCTAGGACCTGCCGCAGGCGCCTGCTGAACTCCCGTACCGGCAGCGGCTGGTCGAGGGCGTAGTCGCGGTTGTCCCAGATGGCTGGGCGAAGACTGCGGAAGCCGGCCGCCGCCGCGTCCCGGGCGGTGCCCTCGAAGAGGACGAACTCCGTCTCCACCCCTACCTTCGCCGTCAGCCCGAGCCCGGCGAGGCGCTGCTCCTGCTCGGCGAGCACGGTGACCGGGGAGAGCGGGTGCGGCAGGCCCATGCTGATCGGCTCCGCGAGCACCAGTGCGGTGGACGGCAGCCAGGGCAGGACGCGGGCGTGCTGGGTGTCGGGCAGCAGCGCGACGTCTCCGAACCCGGACTTCCAGGAGAACGACCCGCTGCTCGGAGCCGTCATCCCCAAGTCGGTACCGAGCACGTACCCGCACATCTCCGGCGAGAGCCCACCCGAGCGCAGCCGCTGCACAAGCGAGGCCGCGTCGAACTCCTTGCCCTTGAGGCGGCCCTGCACGTCGACGGCCGCGAGCAGCACCGTGGTGATGCCGAAGGCGTCCACCAGCTGGTGCAGTGGCCCTGTCGGCGAGGCCGGCGCCGGCGAGTTGACGGCGGCGCGGTACCGGGCGGCCCGCAGCGTCGCCGTACGGCCTGGGCGTTGGCGGCTGGTCACACGACCTCCTCGGTCAGCTCGACCAACTCGGCCGACTGCTGGACCGGCGGTGAGTACGAGCGCCCGGCCTTGAGCCACCATCCCCAGGCCAGCAGCAGCACCACCGCCAAGGCCACCGGCGCGTAGTTGAAGGTGTCGACCGTCACTGGCGAGGACTGCGGCAGGCACACCAGCACGCTCACCACGGCCACCCATCCGACCGCGATCCACCCGATCACCGGACCGCGGCGACCCAGGTTCCACGGGCCGGGCTTGAAACGACGGCCCTTGCGCAGCCGGAGGTAGATCGGCACCGCGTACGCCGGCGTCATCCCCACCACGTTGACCGCTGTCACCGCGCCGTACGCTGTCGCGCTGTACAGCGACGGCAGCGCGAGCACCAGCGCCGCCCCGAGTGAGAGCCACACTCCGGCCACCGGCGTCCCGGTGCGCTCCGACACCCGGCTCCACAGAGCCGACCCGGGAAGCGCGCCGTCCCGAGAGAACGCGAACACCATCCTCGACGCCGCCGCCGTCTCCGCGTTGCCGCAGAACACCTGCGCCACGATCACCACGGCCAAGAGCACCTTCGCCCCGGTCATCCCGAGCGCGTCGATGAAGATCTGCGCGGGCGGCACGCCCGTGGGCGAGCTGAGGACACTGTCGTAGTCCTGGACGGCGAACAGCATGCCCGCCAGCAGGACGGCACCGGCGATCCAGCTCACCCAGATCGAGCGGACGATCCCGCGGGGTGCCGACACCGACGCCTTTGTGGTCTCCTCGCTCATGTGCGCGGAGGCGTCGTAGCCCGAGAAGGTGTACTGGGCGAGCAGCAGCCCGACCGCGCTCACGTAGATCGGGTTGCTCCAGCCGGTGTTGTTGACGAAGTGCCCGACCACCCAGCTGAGGTCCCGGTGTTGGGTGGGAACGATCGAGAGCGCCCCGACGATCAGCACGACGCCGCAGATGTGCCACCACACCGAGATGCCGTTGAGCACCGACACCAGCCGCACGCCCCGCAGGTTCAGCACTGCGTGGAGCAGCAGGATTGCGGCGAAGATCCCGAACAGACCGCCCGGCGTCGGCGAGTACCCGAACTGCATGTTGAGGAAGGCGCCGACGAAGCTGGCCGCGCCGTAGTCGATGCCGCAGATTCCGCCCACCAGCCCGAGCAGGTTGAGCCAGCCGGTCATCCAGCCCCACCGGGGGCCGCCGAGCTGGTGGGCCATGAAGTACAGCGCCCCGCTGGTCGGGTAGGCGCTGGTGACCTCGGCGAGGGCGAGGCCGACGAACATGACCAGGGCACCGACGCCGATCCAGCCCCAGATGATCACCGCCGGTCCGCCGGTGTTCAGGCCGAACGCGAGCATCGTCATGCAGCCGGACAGAATGCTGATGACGGAGAAGGAACTGGCGAAGTTGCCGAACTCGCCCATCCTGCGGCGCAGTTTGGGCTCGTAGCCGAGCTGGAGCAGGCGTTCCTCGTCGGTCGGCGGTGCGGCGTGGGCGGGGGACATCGGGGCAACCTCCGTGCGGAAATTCGAGTGGTGGGAACAGGAGTGGCCGGGGCTCAAGCCAGGGCGGTCGCGCGGCCGGCGAGAGCCTGGTCCCTGGCGGTCAGCAGCAGGGCCTCCGCCTGCTGACGGGAGTCGGCTACGTAGGTCCACGGCGCCTTGGACGCGAACTGGCCGAGTGCGCTGAACACCTCGACGGCGGCGGCCATCTGGGCCGATGCCCACAGCGCGTGGGCGAGGTAGCTGAGATCGACGACCGGCCACGTCCCCGGGTCCGCCACGGACCAGCTCTCGTAGGCGCGCTGAGCACGGGAAAAGTGGGGCTCCCGAAGCCACTGCCGCAGCACGACTGCGTTGCGTGTCGGCTCGTTGCGGTAGTAGTCGACCGACAGGTACAGCGGCAGGGCGGCAAGCGGTGATCCGGCCGGCGCCATCGACATGACGACGTTCACGAAGTCGGCCGCTGCCGGCCGGTAGACCTGGTGCCAGTAGCGAAGCATGCGGTGGTGGGCTTCCCGATTGGCGGGATCGCGCCTGAGTGCTTCGTCGAGCAGCCCCCACGGTCCGGCGGGCAGCATCGGATCTGACGAGCCCTGCCGGTGCTCGGGGCGGACCATGGATCGGTCCAGCGCCGCGAGCGCTAGGAGACACACCCACGGCACAGGGTCAGCGGGCACAGCCTGAGCAGCGGCCCAGCACGACTCCCGCGCCTCCTGCTCCAAGGGCTCGGCCCTCGGCGAGCGGGCCTCGGCTGCTGCCAAGGCGTGCTCGACCATCACCCGAGTCCGCAGGATGGCAAGCCCCGGGTCGTCCGGCTCCTCGCGCCCCCAGTCAGCAAGCACCGTCGACCGGGCCGCGACCAGCGCCAACACCTGCGTACGAGAGGTCCGCAGGCCGACGTTCTGCGTCGAGGCCAGCAACCGCTGCGTCGATAACCAGCGTCCGGCCCGTAGGTCGTCCACCGCGGTCCGGAGCGCGTCGTCGAACCCGGCAGGGTGATAAGCCGGCCTGGGCTGTGCACCGGCATTGAGCGCGGGTGGCATGACCTGTTCCCCCTTCATGGTCCGCCGAGACTTCAATCAGCCAGCCGCCTGCGGCAGCCCGAGCACGTCAGCGTCAAGCTTGGTGGACAGCTGAGCGCAGCCGGCGGTCGGGAAGACGAGCGAGAAGTGACTCGCTCACTTCGCGGACTGCGATTAAGTGATCGGCCACCTACTGTCGCGTTCTGGCCGAAACAGCGCTACGACACCCGGGTGTCATCTGACGCCTTGCGTAGCCATCGCCCTGTCATCGGGGTGTCATCTCGTCAGATGCAGCTGTGAGATGCGCTCTTGTCGGGTATGGCTGGACCAGGTCCTCCGCGCGCAGGTGGCGGCTGGGCCGGGGTCGAGACCATAGGGGGCGGAGGCATGCGGAATGGCGAGTAAGACGTTACTGGGTGCTCTGGTTGAGAAGGCGGGATGGGAATTTCCGGACTTCCACAGGGAACTGAAAAGCGCCGGCAACGAACTGGCCCGCACCCTCAAGGACCCACGGTTTCGCGACCTGGACATGTCGGAGGCGACGTACCGGCGATGGGTCGCCGGGACGGTGAGTCGGCCGACCTCCGTCTTCACTCAGACGATCCAGCACATGTTCGACAGGACGATCGCCGACCTCCTCGCACCGCCGAGTGAGGGAGATCCTGCGGCAATATCCCAGCAAGACCTCGAAAGAGAACTCGCGATGACCGCACGCGAAGCATCCGACCACGCCGCTTCCGTGGCGTCCGCCTTCCTCTCAGACCTGTCCATCGACCAGGTCCAGGACGACGTTCGCCACCTCGCCCGCACCTACAACAACCGGTCACCCTTCGAGGTGCTCCGTGAAGGCCGGCAGCTTCGGACGAGCGCCGAAGGTCTTCTGGATCGCACCCACATCCCCGAGCAGAGGCAGCTGCTGCTGATCGCGATCGGCCAGACGACGGCGCTGCTCGCCCTGGCCGCGTTCGGACTCGGCTCCCTTGGCGAGGCCAGTCGGCTCGCCCGTTCCGCGGGCATGTACGCCGAGGTCACCCGCTTCACCCCGCTGGCCGCGTTCGCGGCCGGCACGCTCGGCATGTTCGCCTACTGGGAAGGGCGGCCGGGTGAGGCGATCCGCTTCATCCGGCAGGCGCAGTCGTTCCCCGGTGTCGGTACGGCTGGCCAAGCACGCATCGCTTCGATCGAAGCCAGAGCCTACGGGCACCTCGGCGACCAGCGCAGGGCCGCAGCGGCGGTCGCGCGCTTCCTCGACGTGGACACCCTCGAACGAGATGACCTCCACGACGATGTGGCCGGCGAGTTCCTTCACGGTCCGGAGCGGCTCGCCCGGTCGCATGGCACCACGTTCGTGCTCCTGCGTGATGGCGCCAGCGCGCTGGAGCACACCCGACGGGTGCTGGAGCTGCAAGCCAGCCTGCCTGCCGAGCAGAGGATTCCCCGGATCGACGCTGAGGCCAGGACGGACCTCGCCGCAGCGTTGATCCTCAACGGTGAGGTGGAGGAAGCAGCCGAAGTCCTCAAACCCATCGCGGACCTTGCACCCGACCGGCGCGCCAAGGGCCTCGTCGAGCGGGTCGTCCACGTCGGCAAGCTGCTCACCACCGAGTCCGTCCGGACGTCACCGGTCGCTGCCGCCCTTCGAGAGGGGCTGGAGGAGTACACCCGAGTCGCGGCCCCGCGACAGTTCGGGGGCGTCGCCGCGCGGCTGGCCATCGAGTAGCACAACACAACCGCGACGGGCGGGGCGACCGACACCATGGCGGTCGCCCCGTCCGTCGCATCCTGCTCAGCGAAGAGATCCGGCAGCCGCCAGAATCGCCCGTTCCCGGTCCGCGTCGATTCCGAGAGCGGCTGCCCGCGGGTGCGGGACCGGGGCATTGCCGGCTTGGAGCCACTCCCAGGTGTCCCGGACCGTCTCCTCCAACGGGCGGCACCGGAACCCGGCCGCGTACGCCGGGTCGGAGTCGACCAGCCAGACGCCCTTGCCCGTCCGCCACAGCGGCACTTCCGTCCACTGCCGGACACCGTGCTCCAGCAGCACCTCATCCGGCACCCACAGCAGTTCGCCCTGACCGCCCGTCACCGCGAGACAGGCCCCCAGGAAATCGCCCATCGTGTCCCGGCCGATCGGCGCAGTGGCATTGAAGACGCCCCCGCCGGGCCGTTCAGCGAGATCGACGGCGAAGCGGGCGACATCGCGGACATCGACCGGCTGGATGCCTTTGCTCGCAGACCCGGGCGCCAGGATCTGCCCGCCTCGCTCCGCCCGCCGCAGCCACCACGGGAGCCGGCCGACATATTCGCGCGGGCCGAGGATCACGCCAGGGCGAACCAGCCAGGACCGCTGTGCACCGAAAGTCTCAACAACCGCCCGCTCGGTGCCAGCCTTCTGCCGCCCATAGTGCAGATTGGGGCCTCGCCAGCCCTCCGGGTTCCTGCCGTACTCGCGGTCGGCGTCGGCAGGACCGTCCAGCACCGGATCGCCCACCTCGAGCGGGTGGTCCGGCCATCCCGCGTACACCGACACCGTCGAGATGTAGACGTAGCGCTCGGTGGCGCTCTCCAGCGCCCTCGCCCCAGCGAGCACCACGTTCGGCGGCTGCTCGGCAGCCGACGTGTCGATCACTGCATCCCACGGACCCTGCGCGGCCAGCCGGGCCAGATCCTCGACCGACGTGCGGTCACCTATGACGTGCCGCACGCCAGGCAGGAGCGTGCCGGATCGCCCTCGGTTGAACGTCGTCACGCCCCAGTCGCGCCCCAGCGCCTCCTCAATCACGGCCGTGCCCAGAAACCAGCCTCCGCCGATCACCAAGATGTCCATGCCCGGAATCCTGCCCAGGACGAGGGCCCGTTGGCCAGCCTGTCGTAGTGGCGGAGCCGAGACGCCGCAGCTCGTGGCCGTGATCGTGGTGAAGATGACACCCCGATGACACCTGCGTGCGAATCAACCCGCGAGATGAGAGTCGGACGACATGGCCCTGCCACGCCCTGCTAGGAACACTGGGGCACTCAGCCGCTGCGACACCTTCCGGTCCCCGGAACGGCCGAGCAGCGCCGAGGAGAGGAGATCCGATGGAGAGCATCGCATCCGCGGTCCAGCCGGAGGAGGAGGGCGGCCTGCTGGTCGGCGTCCGCAACATCCAGGTCGCGCGTTCGCGGGCCGACGTGCCGTCCGACAACACCGGTGGCCGTTCCGACCAGAACGACACCTGAGAGACCGCCCACGATGCATAAGACCGCCTCGTGGGCGGTGCGCCTGGGTGGGGACCAGTTCCTCACCCAGGCGCTCCACCGCTCCTACGCCGTGTTCCCCACCGAGGGCGTCGGCACCGCGCCTCTCCTGTCCTGGGATGACCTGAACACCGTCCTCGCCACCCACCGCATCGACCCGCCGCGGCTTCGGCTGTCGATGGACGGGCAGACCGTTCCTGTCGGGCGGTACTCGACCCTGGCGACCAACCGGCGTGGGGTGACCTGGAATCGGCTGCACCCCGCGCAGCTCCACGCTCAGCTCGCCGAGGGCGCCTCGCTGGTGGTGGACGCGATCGACGAGATCCACCCGCCGATCCGCACCGCCGCCGAAGCGTTGGAGCGCTTCATCGGCACGCCTGTGCAGACCAACCTCTACGCATCCTGGACGGAGAAGGAGGGCTTCGGTCGGCACTGGGACGATCACGACGTGGTTGTGGTCCAGCAGTACGGGGCGAAGCGCTGGCGGTTGTGGGAGCCGACCAGGGAGGCCCCGACCTTCCGCGATGTGGATTCCCCGGAGGAACCCGAGGGCGAGCCGGTCGCGGACGTCGTTCTCCATCCGGGCGACGTCCTGTACCTGCCGCGCGGCTGGTGGCACAGCGTCACTGCTGACCAGGGCAGCGAGTCGCTGCACCTCACGTTCGGACTCGTAGCCCAGACCGGCGCCACGCTCCTGGGCTGGCTGGTGGACGAGCTGCACGAGAGCCCCGCCGTGCGGAAGGACGTGCCGCTCCACGCCGGAGCGGACGAGAAGGCCGCCTACCTGGCCGATCTGAGGGCTGCGGTGCTCACCGCGCTGTCGGACCCTGACCTGATCGACCGCTGGGCCACGGCCTCCGGCACCACCCACCTCGGTCGACCGGCCCCGTCCCTGCCCTTCATAGACGCCCTCCCCGCGGACCCGGAAATCAAGGTGCGGATCACCGCCCCTCGCGCCGAACTCACCAGCGACCCCACCGCCCGGACCGTCACCCTGTCCGCGGCCGGAACCGCATGGGACTTCTCCGAGCGGGTCGAGCCCGCCCTGCAAACCCTGCTGACCGGAGACCCGGTCAGTATCCGGGAACTCGCCGCAACTGCCGGCTTGGAGGTCAAGGACGTGGCCAACGTCCTCACCGTACTCGTCCAGGGCCAGGCCCTCGCCGTAGTCGAGGTCGGCCGGTGAGCCCGGAACTCGGCCTGGGGACCTACCGGGTGCGCGCCGCCGGCGAAGCGGCGCGCACCGCCCTCACGGCCGGAGCGAAGTGGATCGACACCGCCCCCAACTACGGCCACGGCCGGGCACACCACGACCTGGCCCCGGTGCTCGCCGAGCACCCGACCGCCAAGGTGACGACGAAGACCGGCTTCTACCCGGACGGCCGCCACAGCATCGCCCCCCTGGACGTCCGCGTCCAGACCGAGGAATCGCTCGCCGTCCTCGGTCGCACCGACATCGTCTTCGTCCACAACCCCGAACGGTCCGACCACGACAGGCAGCAGCTGCACCACAACCTCCGCGTCGCGTTCGCCGTGCTTGAGGAGTTCGCGCAGGCCGGCCGCATCGGGGGGTACGGCGTCGCCACCTGGGCCGGCTTCACCAACCAGGCGTTCACCATCGCCGAACTGATCGCGCTGGCCGGCGAAGCAGCCGGGTCGACGAACCACCACCTCGCTGGCGTCCAGCTGCCGGTCAGCCTCGTCATGGCCGAGCCGATCACCCAGGCCCTCGACGGAGCCGGGCCGCTCGTCCACGCGCGCGACGCCGGGATCACTACGTTCGCCTCCGCACCCCTGCACGGAGGCGAACTGCCGAGCCTGATGACACCCGAACTGGTGAACCTCATCCAGCCGGGATCGAGCCCGCACACCGCCGCGTTCCAGCTCATCGGCGCCTGCCCCGCGCTGGACGTCGTCCTCACCTCGACCAGCACCCTCCAGCACTGGGAGGATGCCCAGGGTGCTCTCGCCCAGCCGATCCCCGACGCACGACTCAGGACGGTGCTCGATGTCCTTTCAGCCGGATGACGACACCCGGCACGACCTGACGGCAGCGCACCAGAAGGCCGCCGGATTCCTCAGGCTGGTGTGCACCGGACCGCCGGTCTTCGGTACCTCCGGAACCACTGTGGGCCGCCGGGCCGAGAACGTCTGGCTCCGGGTCTCCAGAGGCAGCCGCCACAGGGCGCCCCGGCCGACCGGCCAGGGCGCCCTCGGCGCTGAACAGCTCGTCCCTGCCTCCGTCCCGCGCCCCCGGCTCCACGACACCGTGGACTGGACCGAGGCCAGCTGGTTCTACCAGGCCGACGTCTTCGACCTGGTAGGTTCCGCGGTCTCCTCGACCCCGAACCTCCGAGAAGACCCCGGCCTGGACGACGACTGGTGGACCGCGCTGCGGAAGGCGCTGGCCGGCATTGCGGAAGCACCGGGCACGAAGATCACTCTGCGCCAGGCGTGGGTCGACGAGGTCTTCCCGAAGTACCTCGGTATCCCGGCCCCGGCCGGAGTCGAGCGGACCACCGGCCACGGCGACCTCCAATGGGCCAACCTGACCGCGAAGCCGCTCAAGATCCTCGACTGGGAACGCTGGGGCCTCGTGCCGGTCGGCTACGATCCCGCAGTCCTGTGGGTCAGCAGCCTCCTCGTGCCCGAAGTCGCGGACCGCATCCGCACGGAGTTCGCCGACATCCTCGACACCCCGGCCGGACAAGTCGGTCAGCTCATCGCTATTGCGGAGATGCTCCAGGCCGTTGACCGCGGGTACTACCCGGAACTCGCCACTCTCCTCGCTGACCGAGCACGTGAGCTGACCGGTGTCACCCCGCCGCAGGGCACCGCAGCTGGCCTCGTCCGGTAGACCATGGACCTCCGGCAGGAGCCCGTCAATCACGTCCTGGACCAGGTGGAGCAGCGCTTCGGCACGAGGTTGGACCGGCGCAGCGTGGTGCGCAAGCGCCGGACGGTCGGAGCCGGCACCGACCGCAGCAGCTGGGTCAGGGTCGAGCGCCGTCCCTGGGCGCGGGCGCGGGAACAGGGCTGGGGCGGATTCGAAGCCGCAGCGGTGTTGGCCGGCGTGGCGATGCCACGTTGGTACGGGTCGGCGACATGGCAGGACCCGGACGACCGGGCGATCTGGCACGTGGATGAGACCTCGCTGCTGCCTGAGTTCCCGGTCGGGGCCGCGGTGGTGACCGTCGACCCGGAGCTGCCCGATGGGTGGTGGTGCTCGCTGAACGCCTCGCTGGCAGTGCTGGCCGCTCAGCACACGGCCCGGGTGGCGGCCCCGGACACCGAACAGATCACGCAGCAGATGGTCGACGACACAATCAAGGCCGCCTTTCCCGGAGCGCACGACACTCGGGTGGAGCGGTGGTGTCCTGCTCACGCTGACCTGAACTGGGCGAACGTCACCGGCCCTGGTGAGTTCTGCCTGTTCGACTGGGAGGACTGGGGAATGGCGCCACGCGGACTCGACTCGGCGTCGTTGTACGCCGCCTCCCTCGCCGTACCTGCGCTCGCGGACCGGGTACGCAGGGAGCGCCGGGCAGATCTTGAGAGCCGCGACGGGATGGTGATGCAGCTGTTCGTGCTGGCGAAGATCGTCGGACCGCACGCCGGTCCGAACGACCCGCGAATGGGGCCGGCGCACCGGGAGGCCGCGCGGCTGATCCACGCTCTTCAAGGGGACTGAACGTCACTCTGGTTGCACGGAACCAACGTTGGCGAATAGGGAAGGAGTGCGCATGGACCCCATCACGCGCCGTTCGGCCGGTCACGACGCCGAGGACATCGCGAGCGCGAAGGAGCGAGGCTGGAGTGATCTGGCACCCATCGACGACGCGTACCAGGCGGGCGAGATCACGGCCGCCGAGTGGCACGCCGCCGTCCTGGGCGTCATCGAACCGGCCTATCTCAACGGCGACAACCCGCGGGCCCAGTCCGGCCACAGCGGCGACGGGATCCGCTGGCGAGAAGCCCGCAGCCTGCTCGTCGACCTGCTCCCGCCCCACGGTGGGACGTTCCTCGACATCGGATGCGCCAACGGCCACCTGATGGAGAGCCTGACCGACTGGGCGGCCGAAGCCAAGATCATCATCGAGTCCTACGGGGTGGAGATCTCTACCGCCCTCGCTGACCTCGCCCGAACCCGCTGCCCACAGTGGGCGCATCGAATCTGGACCGCCAACGCGATGGGCTGGAAGCCTCCACATCGCTTCGACGCCGTCCGCACCGGTATGGACTACGTGCCGGCGGACCTGCGTGGAGCGTACGTAGCCCATCTGATGGACCATGTCGTCGCCCCGGGCGGCCGATTGATCATCGGCGTCTACAACGAGGAACGAGACCAAGCCACCACGGCGGACCTGCTGCGGTCCTGCGGCTACACCCCGGCCGGCATCACCACAAGAGACCACCGGCACCCCAAGATCCAGTACAAGGGTCTGTGGCTGGCGAACGATTGAGTAATCGCTTCGCTGCCGCCGCGTCACCCACCGCAGGGCACCCCCGGCCTCGTTCGGTAGACGATGGACCTCCTGCAGGAGCCCCGCCATCACGTCACGGAGTTGGCCGATGACCATGGGGGAGGCCTGCGTGGATCAGCGTGCTCCCTTGCCGTGCAGAAACAACCGAGGGCCGGGGCCACCCTGATCGGCGGGCTGCTCGGCCACACCTCGGGGGATGTGGTCAGGTTCATCCATGCGGTGACCGATCCTTGGCTCACGTGACGGCCGAGCCGGGCGCCGCTCACCAGTCGAGGGGCTTGCGCTCGTAGAAGAGACCGCCGGTGGGGCCGTCGTCGGGGAGGGTGGCGAGCCAGACCGGGGTGTCGGCCGCCTCTTCGGGTGTGCGGTCGGTCTCGCCGTAGGCCATGCGGGTGTTGGTACGGCCGGGGGAAGCGGCGTTGACGAGGATGCCGGTGCCGGTGAGTTCGGCGGCGAGGATCTGGGTGAGCGCGTTGAGACCGGCCTTGGCGACGCGGTAACTCACGTTTCCGGTACCCATGTTGCTCTGGGAACCGAGGTGGCTGGTGATGTTGACGATCCGGCCGTAGCCGTTCTTGCGCATCTCCGGTACGGCGGCTGCGGCGAGGCGCCAGGCACCGAGCAGGTTGGTGTCGATGGTCGCGCGGACCCGTTCGAAGTCGGGTGCGGAGGCGTCCTGGCCGCGGTCGATGGCAACGGCGGCGTTGTTGACGAGTACGTCGAGGCGTCCGAGCGGGGCGGCTGTGTCGGCGACGGCGCGGGCGACGCTCGCCGGGTCGGTGACGTCCAGTTCGTGGGAGTGCACGAAGAGCCCATTGGCGGCGAGTGCGGTCTCCGCCTCACGGCCGGCGAGGCGGTCGCGCACGCCGAGGACTACGTGCATGCCGTGTTCAGCGAGTCGGGCGGCGATGGCGAGGCCGAGGCCGCGGTTTCCGCCGGAGACGAGGGCGACTCGCTGGTCGCGGTGTGTGGTCATGCGGACAGTGTGGCGAGCAGTTGGTCGAGGCGCTGGACTTTCGGGTGCTTCCTGGCCATCGGGAGTTCGGCTCGGGCTGCGAGCGCTCGAGCCGTGTTGCGCTGGGATGGGGCGTCGGCGGCTAACTCGGCAGCAGTTTCCAGGAGATGGACGGCGTGGTCGGCGTGGCCGAGGGCGATGTGGGTGCGGGCGCTCTGGATCGTGTAGGTGGCCAGGTCGCGTGCCTTGGAGGAGGGCATGAGGTCCAGCGCGGTGGTGAAGTAGGTCTCGGCGTGCCAGGGAAGGCGCAGGTCCGCGTAGCAGGTGGCGGTCTGGGCATAGAAGTCCGCTGTGTCGAAGTAGCCAGTCCAGGCCGGGTCGTCGTCCGTGGTGGCGGAGCGGGCCATCAGGGTTTCGGCTTCGGATAGCAGGCGTTCGCAGGCGGCTCGGTTGTTGCAGGCGGCTTCGGCGCGGGCCTGCCTCAGCAGCAACATGGCCCGAGTTCTGGGGGTGACGTCACCGGCGCCTTCGACGGCGGCGCTGGCGAGCGCGCGCGCGGCGCCGGTGAGGCCGTGGTCGTAGCACTGGAGGCTGAGCGATTTGAGGATGTTGGCGCCCAACGCTCGGTCATCGGCGGCGTGGGCGGCTCGCAGTCCGGTGGTCCAGTAGCGCTGGGCGGCGCTATCGAGTCCGGCGTCGAAGCTGGCGAAGCCGGCGAGGCGGGCGAGCTCGGCGTCGAGACGAAGAAGGCGTTGGCCGACCTTCTCGGTGTAGGACGACTCCTTGAGGAGGTTGGTGACCGTGGCCAGCTCTGTGTGGAGGAGGCGGCGGGCTCGTTGACCGCCGAGGGCGGCTTCCAGTCGTCGCAGGCGGGGGAGCCCGCCCTCCAGGTCTTCGAGGAGCCGCTCGTCAACTCTGCCGCCGGCCAGCGCGGCAGCCAGGGCGCCAGGCTCCTGGGTAAGCCACTGGTTGGCGAGAAGGGTGAGTGCCTGTCCGCCGAGCTTCATGAATCCGCGCCGGTCGGGCATCGCGTGCTCCAGAGTGTCGTCCAGTGCATCGAGCGTGCCCGCCGTGGTCCAGGGGAAATCCGTGCGAACCGGCCCACCGTCCGGCAGCCACCCCGGCCAGCCGAGCCGGTGCACCTCCCGCAGCGGCACGCCGAGCGCCGCCGCCAGGGCCTCCTGGCTTTCGGCGTCCGGCTCGACCCCCCAGTTCTCCCACTTCCACGCCTTGCGCCGATCGGCCGACCGCTTGGTGGATTTGGCGACGATGTCGACGACGTCCTGGAAGGTCCAGCCCTGCTCGTCCCGGACCACGCTGAGCGGGTGGACCAGCCGTATGTCTGCGCGTAAGCCGTTTGATCGGCCCATCAGCAACCCCCGATGTGTTCACCGGATTGTAGCCAATTGGCGACTGTGTGCTGATGTTTCTCGTGGGGCGGCTGGGGCCGGAATACGACACGAAGACGACAAAAGCGCTCTTCACAGGGGGAGTTGAGCAGGAGTTAGCTAGTGCTCCCCCTGAAGGGTGCCCGGCCGCTGGTCTGCGGCGGGGCACCCGGGGTGCAGCCGGGGACCGCCTCATGACCCGGCCGCGCAGCGAGAAGACGTCACGTGGACGGACCACTCGCACCGATCGCCGAGAGCACGGCACGCCAGCCGTGCTCGCACCCGCTCACCCGCACACCGATCCGTCCGCCGTGCGCCGTCGCGCCGCCGGGCGAGGCCGACGTGCCCAACCACTTGAGGAGCCTCATGTCCCGAAGGACCGCCGTCGTGACTGGCGGGGCCGGCTTCATCGGCTCCCACCTGTGCGACGTGCTGACCCGCACCGGGTTCGCCGTCGTCTGCGTGGACAACTTCCTGACCGGCAGCCGCAGCAACATCGAGCACCTGCGCGGCACGGAGCACTTCGAGCTGATCGAGCAGGACGTCAACGACAAGCTGGCCGTCGCCGACGAGGTAGACGTGGTGTTCCACCTGGCGTCCCCGGCTTCCCCCGCCGACTATCTGCGCCACCCCATCCCGACCCTCTCGGTCGGCTCCATCGGCACGCTGAATGCGCTGGAGCTGGCCAAGGAGCGCGGCGCCCGGTTCGTCCTCGCCTCCACCTCCGAGGTGTACGGCGACCCCCACCAGCACCCGCAGACCGAGTCGTACTGGGGCAACGTCAACCCGATTGGCCCGCGCAGCGTCTACGACGAGGCCAAGCGCTTCGCCGAGGCCGCCACCGCCGCCTACCGCCGCGAGTACGGCACCAACACCGCGATCACGCGGATCTTCAACACCTACGGCCCCCGGATGCGCACCGACGACGGCCGCGCCGTGCCGGCCTTCGTCACCCGGGCGCTGGCCGGGCAGCCCCTCCAGGTCGCCGGGGACGGCAGCCAGAGCCGCTCGCTGTGCTACGTCGACGACACCGTGGCCGGGCTGCTGGCCGTCGCCGAGAGCAGCCACCCAGGGCCGGTCAACCTGGGCACCGAAGACGAGCGCACCGTGCTGGACATCGCCCAGCTCGTCCTCGGCCTCACCGGCTCCACCGCCGGCATCGAGTTCGTCGATCTGCCGCAGGACGATCCGGCGCGCCGCCGCCCCGACACCACCGTGGCCCGCGAGGCGTTCGGGTGGGAGCCCCGGACCACGGCCGAGGACGGCCTGGCCGCCACCATCGCCTGGTTCACCCGCCAGCTGACGTCCGGAGCGGTGCGGTGAGCGCCCCGGCGGCCACCAGGCTCGACCGACTGCGGATGCGCGGATTCACGGTGGTCCCCGCCGTGGTCACCGACGCGCTGCTGGAGCGGCTGCGCGCGGAGGCCGACGCCCTGGTGGCCTCCTTCGAGGACGGCCACCGAGCGGAGGACTTCTGGCACTTCACCCGCGAGGGCGAGAGCGCCCCGGTGCTCTACCGCGTCCACAACCTCCAGCGTCAGCCCGGCGCCCCGCTCGCGGCCGGCCTGTTCGCCACCGGCCCGCTCCACCACCTCGCCGAGACGCTGCTCGGCTGCCCGGCCACGGCCCGGGTCATCGCGATGATCGTCAAGATGCCGCACGTGGCCGCCGCCGTGCCCTGGCACCGCGACCGCACCGACGCCGCCCCAGGCACCGCGATCAACCTGAGCCTGTTCCTGGACGACTCTGACGCCGACAACGGCTGCCTGGAGTTCGTCCCCGCCAGCCACCTCCTCGACGACGACGCGGACATCGACCAGGTCCGCGACGCCGGGCCGGTCCTGCCAGTGGCCGCGAAGGCCGGCGACGTCGCCGCGCACGACGTACGGGTCGTCCACGCGTCGCGCCCCAACTCCTCAGCCCGGCCCCGCCGCAGCATCGTCATCGAATTCGTCCCCGCCGACACGGAGTCACCGTGACCAGCCCCGCACCCGCCCGCCGCCCGAAGGTCGCCACCATCACGGTCGGCACCAACGAGTCCCGGTGGCTGCCCGCCTGCCTCTCCACCCTGCTCGCCAGCCACACCCCCGACCTCGACCTCACCGTCTGGTACGTCGACAACGCCTCCACCGACCGCAGCACCGCACTCGTCCGCGACAACAACCCGCAGACGCGGATCATCCAGAACGACAGCAACCTCGGCTTCGCCCAGGCCAACAACGTCGGCATGCGCGCGGCGCTGGCGGACGGCGCCGACTACGTCTTCCTCGTCAACCCGGACACCCGCACCCCGCCGGACCTTATCCAGCAGCTGACCGCCTTCATGGAGCGCTGGCCCGAGTACGGCATCTGCGGCCCCATGCAGTACACCTACACCGAAGACGGGCCGGTCGTCCTGGACGAGTACAACGACTGGTCGCGCACGGCCGAGCGCTGCGGGGAGGCGGACGGCTTCGCCGCAGACCGACCCGACCGCCCCTCACCGGCCGGCCCCGCCGCAGGCCGCGCCCCCGACACGCTGGAACACGCCTACGTCCAGGGCGCCGCGTTCTTCGTCCGCGCCGAACTCCTGCGTTCCGTTGGGCTGTTCGACCGCGTCTTCCACACCTACTACGAGGAGACCGACCTGTGCCGCCGGGCCCGCTGGGCGGGCTGGCGCGTTGCGCTCAACCTCGGCCTCGGCATCCAGCACTTCGGCGGAGGCGGGACCGGAGCGAGCACCTACCGCCGGGTGCAGATGCGCCGCAACCGCTACTACTTCCTCTTCACCGACATCACCTGGAGCTGGCCGGCCACGGTGAGCCTGGCCGGGCGGTGGCTGCGCGAGGACCTGCTCGGCCGCTCCGTTGGCGGCACCACCACTCCCGTGCGCGGATGGGCGGAGACGGCAGCCGCCACCTGGTGGCTGCTGCGGCTCGCCCCGACCATCGCCCGTCGCCGCCGGACCCACCGCAGCCTGCGCGCTGCCCGCCCGGGTGCCCGCACCAGCAAGGGGGCACCGTGACCAGGCTGCTGATCGCCGGGGACTTCCACTGGCAGGCCGGGTCAGCCCACATGATCGCCGAGTACGTGACGGCCGCGCCCGCCCTCGACTGCGAGGTCGCCCTCGCCGGTCCCCTGTGCCGCATGGACGAGCAGGTCCCCCTGCTGCTGCCGGTCGTCGACGACCTCCACTGGGGCACCCACCTCGTCCTGGTCTTCGAAGGGCGCCAGTTCCTCGACGAGAAGCGCCTGGAACTGTGCGAGCGCTTCCCCCGCGAGCGCCGGATCGTCCTCGACCCGGACGCCCACTGGGGTGAGCACACCGTGCTCGGCGCCGACGACTCCGCCGGAGCCTACGGCCACGACCAGTGGCAGCAGCTGTACCGGCGCCTCAGCGACCTCGTCCTCCAGCCCCGCCTGGGCCCCCTCCCGGACGGCGCCCGGTTCTTCCCCTACTTCGGGATGCCCAAGCCGATACGCCGACCCGAGCACGCCCCCGCGCAACTGCCGTACGAGTTGCAGTACGTCGGCGCGAACTGGTGGCGATGGGACGCCCTGGCTCGCCTCGTTGAAGCCGCCCGGACGGCCCGCCCGCCGCTGACCCGCCTGCGGGTGGCCGGCCGCTGGTGGACCGGCGACCCCCACCCCGACCACCCCGCCGCTACTGCCAACCAGCCCGGCTGGCTGGCCGAACGCGGAGTCCACGTCACCGGCCCCGTGCCCTTCGGCACGGTCCTGACCCAGATGGCCAAGGCCGAGATCACCCCGGTCCTGGCCCGCCCCTTGCTCGCCCGTCAACATCTGCTCACCCCCCGCATGTTCGAGACCGTCGCGGCCAGCACCATGCCCGTCCTGCCGCCTGAACTCGCCTACACCGCCGACCTCTACGGCGAGAACATCGCACCCTTCCTCCTCAGCGGCCACCCCGCCGAGGACCTCGCCCGGCTGCTGCGCGACGCCACCGCGAACCGCCGCCGCCTGGGCCGCGTCCAGGACGACCTGCGCCGCCGCTTCAACTACCGGCGCGTCCTAGGCCAACTCCTCGCCTTCACCAACTAGCCGGGAGGACCACCGTGCCCAACATCCTGCTCACCGGGATCACCAGCTGCGAGAGCCGCGGCGTCGAGGCGCTCGCCCGCTCACTCGCCACCGAACTAACCACGGCACCGGACACCACCGTCACCGTGCTCACCCAGACCCCCGACATCGACGCCGAAGCGCTCAGGGGCGCCGGAGCGAACTGCATCGCGGACCCGTTCGTCGTCTCCCGCTCCTGGGCCACGATGCGGCCGGTCGAGACCGAGCAGCACCGCCGCGAACGCGCCGCCCGACTCCTCCAACACGCGGACCTGGTCCTCGCCACCGGCGGCGACCTACACACCTCCGACTACGGCGTCTCCACCTCCTACCTCGCGCTCCTTGACCGCGCCCAGCACCTCGGCGTCCCCACTGCGATGATCGGCCAGTCCATCGGGCCCTTCACCGATCCCGCCGAGACGGCGGCCTTCACTGCCACCGCAAGCCGGCTCGACCTGCTGACCGTCCGCGAGACCACCAGCAGGAGCTACCTCACCGACCAACTCGGCTTCCCTGCAGCGCGGGTGGTGTTGTCCGCCGACCCCGCCTTCCTCCTCCAGCCCTCCTCCCCGCAGCGCGCCGAGCAGCTGCTCGACGACGTCGGCCTGGCCGGCCACCAGCCGTACGTGTGCCTGGTGCCGAGCCGCGGCGTCACCCGCTACAGCACCATCAGCGACGCCGACCACCTGGACGCGCTGACCCGCCTCGCCGACACCATGTGGCGCGTACGCCGCCGACCGCTGGTGCTCGTCCCGCACTGCCACGACTCCCGAGCGCACAACGACGACCGCATCCTGGCCCGGGAGATCGCAGGCCGCCTGCCCGACACGCCTGTGCACGTCCTGGACCGCGATGGCACCGGGGCTGGCGACTACAAGGTCGTGCTCGGTGGCGCCGAACTGGTCGTCTCCGAGCGCCTGCACGCCTCGATCGGCGCCCTGTCCAGCGGTACCCCCGCCGTCGCCATCGGCCACAGCCCGAAGTTCCACGGCGTCCTCGCCGACACCTACGGACCCGCCATCCCCGCCACGGACATCCACCGCGACGTCGCCGCGTTCACCACCGACCCGGCCGCCGCCGAGCAGCTCGCCCGCCTGGACACCGCCAAGCTCCGCGACCACCTCGTCACCAGGCTCCCGGCCATCACGGCACTCGCCGCCGCCGACCTCGCCCGCGTGCGCGCTCTCCTCAAGTCCTGACCCCGCCACCCCGATCGGAGCACAGCATGGCCCTGCACCTGGTTACCGGCGGCGCCGGATTCATCGGCTCCCACCTCACCGACCGCCTCCTGGTCGCTGGACACGACGTCGTCGTCCTCGACAACCTCGACGGCGGCAAGCGAGAGAACGTCCCCCACGGCGCGACCCTCGTCACCGGGTCCATCGCCGACCGCGCCGTGGTGGACGAGCTGTTCGCCGGCCACACCTTCGACAGCGTCTTCCACCTGGCTGCGTTCGCCGCCGAGGGCATCAGCCACGCCGTCAAGGCCCACAACTACGAGGTCAACGTCCTCGGCAGCATTCACCTGATCAACGCCGCCCTGCGCACCAACGTCCGGTACTTCTCCTACGCCTCCTCCGTCGCCGTCTATGGCACCGGCCGCGTCCCCATGCACGAGGACGACCACCCGCAGCCCGCCGACAGCTACGGCAACGCCAAGCTCACCATCGAGCGCGAACTCGCCATCACCGCCCACCTCCAAAGGCTGCCGTTCACCGCCCTGCGGATGCACAACGTCTACGGTGAGCGGCAGAACATGGCCGACCCCCTGCGCAACGCGGTGGCGATCTTCCTCAACCAGATCATGCGCGGCGAGCCGATCACCGTGTACGGCGACGGCAGCCAGCGCCGCTCCTTCACCTACGTCCACGACATCGTCGGCTGCTTCCTTGACGCCGCCGACACACCTCGTCACTGGAACCGGGCGATCAACGTCGGCAGCCAACAGCCGTGTACCGTCCTGGAGATGGCACACGCAGTGCGCACGGCGATGGGCGTCCCGGATCACCCCATCCTCCACCTGGCCACCCGTGAGGAAGTCCACGCCGCCTACACCAGCAGCGAACTCGCCCGCCTGCTGCTCGGGGGCTGGAAGGACACCCCGCTGGCCGAGGGCCTGGCTGCCACTGCCGCCTGGGCCAGGAGCCACGGCCCCGTCAACCCCCGCAGCACGCTCACCCTCGAAGTCGGCGCCGACACCCAGCCCGAGTGGTACACCAATGCCACAGCCACATCCCGAGAGGACACCCAGCCGTGAACCAGACCATCACCCTGCCCCCGGCCGAGACCATCGCCACGGACGTCGGCGGCGTCCTCTACTACGACGAACCATTCGAACTCGCCTGGCTGCAAGGCGTCCTGGAACGCGCCGCCGAAGACGACCCGACGCTGACCATCGAGCGCTTCACCGCCGAGATGCGCCGCTTCTACCTCCACGAGGCCGGCACTACCGCTGGTCCCGGCCTCTTTACCCCGGCCGGCGCCCACAGCTGGAACCAGGTCCGCCGCACCTGGCACGACCACGTCCAGCTGATCCCCGGCGCCTTCGACTCCCTCGATGCCCTCTACTCCGACCGCCCCGTGTGCATCGTGGCCAACCAGCCACCCGAGTGCGAGGAGGTCCTGCGGGACACCGGAGACGCCGACCGCCTGGCGCTGATCGCCCTCGACTCCACGGTCGGCATCGCCAAGCCCGACCCTGGGCTCCTCCGCTGGGCGATGGACCGGCTCGGATGGCAGCCCGCCACCACCCTGATGGTCGGGGACCGCCCCGACCACGACGCCGCGCCCGCCCAGCAACTCGGCGTCCCCACCGCCCTCGTCGCCCCGGCCACCGGCTGGACCGCCCCGCCCGGCACCGACCCGGCCCTCGTCACCGCTTACACGGCCGTACGGGCCGAACGTCTGGAGCGCCGCCGGCATCCCGCCGCGGAGCACAGCTTCCGCCTGCTGGACCTCGCCGACCTTGCCGAACAGCTCAGCGGTCGGCGGCGCCCCACCACGAAGGAGCCCAGCAGGTGACCTTGCCCCTGACCCTGGCGGTCTGCAGCAACCGCCCTAGGCAGCTTCGGGCCGCCCTTCTCCGGCTCGATCACGTCCTCGGCCCCGACGACCGGCTCCTGGCCGTCGTCGACACCGCCGTCGATGCCGCCACCGCGCACTCGCTTACCCAGACCACCACCCGAGCGGCGCTGTTGTTCAACCGCGCCACGATCGGCCTGTCCTACAGCCGCAACCTCGTGCTGAAGGAGGCGCCGACCCGGCATGTCGTGTTCCTCGACGACGACATCGTCCCCACCGTCGCTGCGATCGACGACCTCCGCGTTGAACTGGAAGCGGGAGCCCACGTGGCCGGCACCCGGATCACCGCCGACCTCCAGGGGCGCCGGGCGCCCTGGTGGCTGACCAACGGTCAGCTGCACTACCTCGGCTCCCATCACCCCGCCCGGCCCGCCAGCATTTGGGGTGGCTGCTTCGCCCTCGACCGCGACCACGCCCGCCTGCTCGGAGTCGCCTTCGACGACCACCTCGGCCGTGTCGGCACCAGCCTCGCCTCCGCCGAGGACACCACGTTCGTCCGCCGGCTCGCGGCCCTGGGCGCCACCGCTACCGTCCTCGACACCACGCAGGTCCATCACCTGATACCCGCCCAACGTCTCCGGCCCGGATACCTCACCCGCCGCGCCTATTGGCAAGGCCGCAGCGAGGTTCGCCGGGGCACCGCCCGAGGTGGCCTGCACAAGGAGTGGAACCGCAACCGCTCCGGCGGCCGTGGCGTCCGGAGCGCCGCCCTCGCCCTCCTCTACACCACGGCGGTGCTGACCGGTATCGGCCGCGAACTCCTCGACCAGGCCGGGAGGCACTCGTGAAGATCGCCATGCTCAACCCGCCCCACCGGTACGGACAGGACACCACCCAGTGGATCACCATCCCGCCACAGGGCTACGGAGGCATCCAGTGGGTGGTCGCCACCCTCATCGACGGGCTCCTCGAAGCCGGGTGTCAGATCCTCCTCGTCGGCGCCCCCGGCACCACCCCCCGGCCGGGGCTGACCGTCTCTGACGCCGCCACCTTTGACACCACCCTGGCCGCGCTCAGCGAGTTCCGCCCGGACGTCGTGCACGATCACACCAACGGCCAGTTGCTGCCCGCCGAGCCGTCCTGGCCGGCAGTGCGTACCCATCACCTCAACGGAGTGCCCGAGCACCGGGCGAACGGCGTCTACCTCTCCCACGCTCAGCGCCGCGCCGCCGGGTCTGCGGAGGCGCCCATCATCCGGCTCCCGGTCAACCCCGACCGCTGCACCTACCGCGAGAAGAAGGACGACTTCCTGCTGTTCCTCGGCCGGGTCTCCGCCCACAAGGGCGCGCGGGACGCCGCGGCCTTCGCCCAGGCCGCCCGCCTCCCGCTGAAACTCGCCGGCCCGGCCTGGGAGCCGGACTACCTGCACGGCATCCTCACCGACTACCCCGGCACTGCGGAGTACATCGGAGAGGTCGGAGGGAGCCACCGCACCGAACTCCTCGCCGCGGCCCGGGCCCTGCTCGTCCTCTCCCAGCCCTTCGGCGGCCCCTTCGGAGGCGAGTGGATCGAGCCCGGGGCCACCGTCGTCGCCGAGGCCGCAGCCAGCGGCACCCCAGTCATCGCCACCGATAACGGATGCCTCGCCGAGATCGCCCCGTACGTCGGCATCGCCCTACCGGTCGAGCAGACGCCCACCGGCGAGGAGGCCGCCAAGATCCTTGCCAGCCTCCCGGCCCCGGAACAGCTTCGCGCCACCGCGGTCGAGCGCTGGGGCCACCACGTGGTCGTCGCGAAGTACCTGGAGGTCTACCGCCGCGCCGCCGCAGGCGGCACCTGGACCTGACCCGAGATCAGCGCGAACGCTTCCCGGCCGCGATCCGCTGCCGGGAAGCCTCGTACAGCACTGCGGTCGCAGCGTTCGCCGCGTTCAGCGAACTTGCCGCCCCCGTCATCGGGATGCTCACCGTGAAGTCGCACAGCTCCCGCCACGTGCTGGACAACCCGGTCGTCTCGTTGCCCACCAGCAGCAGCACCGGCTGGGTCAGGTCGAAGTCGAAGACATCGGCGTCGCCCTTCTCGTCCGTGCCCACCAGGACCAGCGGGTGACCGGCGGCCCGCTGGTGCTCCACCCAGGCCATCACCTCGTTCGGCCCTGGCACCCGGACGGACGGCAGCGAGAACAGGCTGCCCGTGGTCGCCCGTACGGCCTTCGGGTCGTAGACGTCGGCAGCATGGCCCGAAACGATCATCCCGTGCGCGCCGAAGGCGTCCGCTGACCGGATGATGCTCCCGATGTTGCCCGGCGTGGTCGGCCGGTCGAAGAGGACACCGAGGAAGTCCGGCCCGACCTCGATCCGGCCCAGGTCGTCAGCTGGCATGCCGACTACCGCGATCACCTCGGGCGCGCCCTCGGTCTTCTCGCCCAGCTCCGCCAGCAGCTCCGGTGCCATCACGATCCGCTCGGCCCGGGTCGTCCGAAGCAGCTCCTGCGCCCAGCCCGACAGCTTCCGCCGGTCGTCGTAGAGCAGCGCGGTGATCGGCCAGCCGTACTCCACGGCCAGCGAGATCGGCCGAACCCCCTGGACCAGGAACTCGCGCAGTTGGCTCCGCTTCTTTCGGTTGGTGAGCAGTGCTTCCCACTGCTGGAACCGGGCGTTGCGGGAGGTGATCCGCTGAACCGCTGGCACCTGTCCTCCAAGATGAGCTGACTACTTCGATGCGTTCCGACCACAGCGGAGTCCGCACCAGCGCAGCTAGAAACCCTACACCGGCGGCATTGTTTGACAGCTTTCTCTGAAGCGGCAGACCTGAGAACCAGACGCCACTCGTCGCTGACGGAGCGACATTGCCAGGGCCGGAGCCTCGGCCTCCTTGCTGCCGCCTCCTGGGGGCGTGTCTACGCCTCGCGACGACCGGTTGCCGGTACAACAGCGAAGGGACCTTAGCGGTGCCCCGGCAGGGGAGCAACGCCGCAGTCCCTTCGCTGTTGTTGTCCTCGGACCTCCGAGGCGCCGCCCTACTACGCGGTGAGGTCCACGCCAAGCAGGTCGGAGAGAGTGGCGACCGTCCGCGTGGGGTCCTGGTTGTGCACCCCTGCGAGGCCGAGCTGCTCCGCTGCCTTCACGTACGCCTCAGTGTCGTCGACGAAGATGCACTGCTCGGCCGGCAGGTCCATCAGCTTGAGCGTGACCTCGAACAGCTCCGGGTCGGGCTTACGCATCAGGTGCTGCTCAGAGATCACCACGACGTCGTACAGCCGCTCAAGCTCGTAGCCGTCGTACAGGTCCCAGGGGGCAAGTCCCACGCTGTTGGACAGGATGCCCACCTTGATCCCCGCGCGCCTTGCCGCAGCAGCCGCGTCGATCAGCCGCGGCTCGGGGCGCAGGTCGCCGAAGATTCGGCCCATGAGGTTGTCGGGGGACACGCCCAGCATCTTGCCGGCGAATTCGTTCCACTCAGTCTGGGAGACCGTGCCACGCTCAAGATCACTGGTGATCCGGACGCCTTCCTCGTCCTTGTACAGGGCCGTAAGGCAAGCGCCCTGCGGAAGGCCCTCGCGCGCCTCGAAGGCGAGCACTGCGGGAAGCAGCGGCGTGGTGAGCACCCCGCCGAAATCGAGGATGAGGCCAGTGCGGTTGGACATGCGGGAACTCCATTGATTGCTGAGAATTCGGACGCCCATCCAGAAAGGACGGCATCACGGCCCCGGCTACATATGGTGACGACAGCTACTGTGCGTCGCAGGCCAGGGTGCACCTACGGGCGGATCAAGACGTACTAGCCCGCACATCCACGGTACCAAACCAGTCCGCGAAGCGGATGGTGCTAAATCTCACTCGCCTTGCCCGCCCAAGATCGCTATGTTGCGAGCCCGCGCGCCGGAGATGAAATCGCCTCGGGGTGTTCTAGGGAACTCATGACAGGCTGCCGGTCCTCTTCCAAATCCGCCATTGCCGCGTACACGAGAAGCTCCTGCGCCTGATCCTCGGCGATATTTGAATAAGCCGTGCTGACGCGTGCGAGCCACGCCGCTTCGCTGTCGGTATCAACGAAGGGCTTATCGCGCAGAGGAGCGGAGGGTTCCATACTCGCAGGTGCGGTGTCGACGGCCTTGAGCGCGGCCTTAATCCAGTACGCCTCTGCGGTCGGCTCAGGATCGGAATGCGAGGCGGTAACATCCTCTGCGGCGAATATCAGGTCCCGCGGAGCGTAATAGCGCAGTTTCTCGCAAGCGTCAGCAATATCCTGGGTCCACCTATCGAGGCGGACGTCAATCGGAACGCGAACTTGCATAAATTCCGTGAGACGCTTACCGGGCGGATACAGGCTCGTCCCAGGAAAAGCCTCCGCCAGGTCGAACCAGAGTGGATAGATCCGATTAAGGGTGCGCCACGTCTTCCATCGGCCGGCTACCGCGCGACTGGTGGGAATGCTTGCTCCAATGGCGACGATAAGGAAAAGCAGGTCCATCCATACCAATTCGGCGTCTACGGCGAACTGCACCGTGGAGCGGCTCAGGGGGAAGGCCACCGCGACCCACAGGAGTCCGGGGCGGGCCAGCGAATGGACAATCCCCATCCACATCGCGACCGCCATCAAACCCAGCCCGATGCGCATGCTTGTACAATCGGCCTGCCGTGCCGCCCTCGTCCACTGGTAGCTGCAAACTGCGGCCGTAACAAGCGGGAAGAAGTAGAAGACGCTCATATAGACCGCGACCCCCCACTGGCCAGCGTGGTCGATGAGGAAATCGTGGCTCTGCACCCTGCGGTCCACCACAGTGAAAAACAGAACCGTGAGCAAAACGGCTCCTACAGCCCCCGCCTTATAGGACGCACGGGCGATCCGCCGGGAGATCGCTACGTGACGGGGCACAACTGCCTCCGTGCTCCGCCCGTAGCTAGTGGAGACGTAGGTCAGGGCTGCGATGGTCGCTGCAGTGCTGGCAAAGTGTCTCAGCAGGGCGTCTAGATCCACCACGGGAATGCGAGCTACGGCATTCATTACTGCCGGCGTGTACAACCACAGGGCTACGGCGAATCCTGCATATCCGCCCCAGAGTGCCCGGCGGTGAAAATCGCCGTAGCGAACTGCAGGGAATCGCCATACGGCGATTGCGGTCATCACTATCGCCGTCAGGTATTTAAAGTACTCGAACATGTAACCAGTGGTTGTCTGTGAAGACTGCCCATGTGCCGCCCCCGAGGTCGGCTGACGGCAGCCTTAATTGCCAGTAGATGGACGGTTTGATGTGGAGTGAATCGCAAGGCCCTTGTTCTCACCTCCGCGGTCGCCGCGCAATTGCGGCTAGCGCCTGCGTCGTGGCGGAGCAACGGGGTGGGCGAGCGAGGACTCCAGGAGACTAACCATGTCATCTCCCGTGACCGACTGACGTCGGCCCAGCCGCTTTATCAGTGAGGCTGAAAGCTCGGCCTGCTTCTCCTCGGGGCTATCAAAATCCACTCGCCCTTGCACCAGGGACGACGGGAAACGACGGATCACTTCCTGGCGGATGCGCTCAGGTACGTAGCGCTCGACCTCGGCAGCCGTCAGGGTGGTCCCATGGTCCAACCACTCATGTGCAAGCTCATGGAGGATAATGTGCTCAGTTTGATTTCGGCTTGAACGGCGACGATAGAGAATGACCGTGAACTCCGGCGCTTTGACTCGGAGACCACATGCCGTGCCAAGTCCCCCATCGGGGTCATCGAGCGGAACTAGCTGAATCTGGCGACCCAGCGCCCCCTCCATATTTCGTACCAGTGCCTCCACGCTGAAAGGAGCGGGAGTGGGGAGATCGGCGAGCGCCTTCTCGCATTCCTTCACAAGTGCGCGCCGTGAAGGGTCTCTACGCCAACGCATAGTCGCTCCATTGAAATGCCACTGGTTCTCACCGCAAGCCCCACTCCGATACTCGTACGCGAGGCGCTAGTAGTTAGGAGGACTGTGCCTGAGGTGCACTACAGCCGATCGACTGTCTGACCCAGGTCTAATCGTACAAGGAGGAACTCGTGTTATGCCCCGGTGGGCCTGTTGCGAAAGTCACGCTACTTAGCGTGACAATTCCATGATCGAAAATGCGCAGCGGCATCTTAATTGTTTGCCTGGCCCCGGGGGGCTTGGCCGTCGACTGCCAGCCTTGTGGGGCGTCGCGGATAGCGGCCGGCAGTGCACGCGCGCGTGGGGTGCTCCGGGGTCGTACGGCGCGGGCGGGTGCAGCTCGGCGTCAGTCCCCGTCTTGCGCCTCGGGCAGCTTGTGCCGCAGCTCCCCGACTAGGTTGTTGATCGTGGCCATCATCTCTGCAGACAGGCCCTTGCCGTTGCCGCGTGCAGCCAGGCCGAGGATCTGTCCCCGTTGGATCGAGCCGAGGAAGCGGATCGCTTCCAGGAATTCGCGAGCCGCAGGGCTGACCTCTGTGTCGTCCTGGAAGAGGGCGACGTCGACCTGGAGCGCCTCGGCCAGGCCCGCGCGCACCACGCCGGAAGCGTCCGTCGTGGCGCCCGCGCGTAGGGATGCGATGTCCTCGACTGTAACGACCGCCTCACCCGCGTGAGCATTCACGGCGCGTGCGATTTCGTCGTCAGACGGTGCCGCCTGGTCCGCGTACCCGTGCTCAAGGAGATAGTTGATCTTTTCGCCGATGGTGCGAGGGGCTGACGCCTGCTCGTCATGGGAGGCGGCAGGCCGAAGACCGAACGAGCAGTCCTGGGCGGCTAGCAGGACCGCCTCGGTCACCCCGTACGCCTTGGCGAGCGGTGGCACGTAGGCATCGCTGAGCCTGCGCCGACCGGTCTCCGCGTTGCTCACCGGCGCGCGGCTGGAGCCGATGATCGCGGCGGCTTGCGCCACGCTGAGGCCGGCATCGCACCGCAGAAGCTGCAGGTCCACCGGCCCGTCAGTGGGGAAGAGAACATCGAGCGGCTGGCCGAGCGCGGCTGCAATCGCGGGGAGCTTCTCGCCCTTGGGGTGGTCCTCACCGTTCTCCCAGCGCGAGACGGTGGGCCCGCTGACGCCGACCTCGGCGCCCAGCTCCTCCAGGCTAAGGTCCATGCCCCGCCGGGCGGCGCGTACGCGCTTGCCGTCGAATTGACGTGGGGGCACATGAACTCCAGCGGGGTGGCGAGCGGGCAGGTCGGGGCGGTGTTGAGACCACTGTAGTCCAGGCTTGATACATCTGCGCAACTAACGTACGTTTCTGTATCGCACCGCCGGAGGGGCTCCGCCTCACCATGGTGCCAGCCTCTGGCGACCCGTGTGCATGCTGCCTTGTTGTGGTCACTTGCGCAACGGCCGCTGGATTCGGCAATCAGGTGGCGCTGGCCGGTCCTGGAGCGACTCCCGACACCGACCTTCGCGAGCCCTGTCCGACCCGAAGTGCTCTGTGGAGTAAGGGATGGACTTGCCGCAGGCGTCTACGTATGTTCGTCGTCCCCGCAGGGCGGCGCCCAAGGGGACGGAACGAGCAGAGGGGGGGAAGCGGTGCCGCAGAGGGCGAGCCCTGCACGAATCAGGGCGAAATGAAACCGGCGCCCGGGAGCTACCAACTCCTGGACGCCGGGCCGGCACCCGAGGGTGCCGAATCACAACTCGCGAGCGGCGGGACTTCTTTTGCACGAGAGACCGCCGCGCGCGCTCCTACGAATCCAGGAGTATCACATGCTCAGCCCTTCAGGGGAAGCCCGCTACGCCGCGCCCAGCGCGAGCCAGCGGCGGCTTGGCGTCCAGCTCGCGGACATGATCCCCGGCGCGGTCAGCGTCCACGTCAGCCTCGCCGACCCCAAGCGCCAGTGGCCCCACCCCTACACGGTGGCGATCGACGAGCACGGCGAGCAGCTCGAGCTGAGCCGCACCACCACCAAGATCGCGGCCCGCTGGGTGCAGCGGACATGGCCGGAGGCGGACTGGACGCGCCCGCACAGCCTCGACCTCTCGACCGGACAGCTCGCCGTCGCCGCGGTCCGGGGCCGCTGACATGGCCCGCATCCGATCGGTCAAGCCGGAGACCTGGGTCTCCGAGACGCTGGCCGAGGTGTCGATCCCGGCCATGGTCACCTTCCTCGGCATGACCAACCACGCCGACGACCACGGCCGCCACCGAGACAACGCAGCGATCGTCTACGGCCTCGTCTGGCCGATGCGCGAGGAGATCAGCCGCGCAGACGTCGAGGACCACCTGCAGCAACTCGCCACTGCCGGAGCGGTCTGCCGGTACACCGGCTGCGACGGACGGCGCTACTTCCACTACCCGACCTGGCGCAACCACCAGAAGATCGACAAGCCGTCGCTCAGCCGCCTGCCGGCCTGCCCGCACTGCGAGCCGGAGCGGTGCGGCGTCTGCAAGGGCTCCTGCATCCAGCGGGCCGCCCTCGCCGACACCCCGGGAACGGCAGCCGAGGCCACCCCGAGCGCTCCCCGAGTGTTCGCCGAGGTTTCGGCGAACAGTCCCGCCGCCCTCCAGCAGCCGAACGAGCCCCTCCCGGCTGCCACCGCGCAGACGGCTCCCGCCGCCACCAGAGCAGCCGCCCCGGCGATCGAAGCCGAGCCGCAGCCCGTCCCGACCTCCCAGAAAGCCGCAGGTCAGACGGCATTCGCCGAAGCCTCCCCGAAGGCTCGCCGAAGCCTCCCGGAGCCCTCGGCGCCTGGATCTAGGATCTTGGATCCTGGATCTTCTTTCCCTACGGGGCGCCAGGCGCCGGACGCGGACACCGTCTCGGCAGGCCAGCTGGTCGGCGAGTACGTCGCCGCCTGCGCCGAGCGCCCGCCGGGCAGCGTGATCGGCCACCTCGGCAAGGTCGTCAAGACCCTGCTGGACGAGGGCATCGCCGCCGACCACGTCCGCACCGGGCTGCGGCGCTTCGCCGAGATCCAGGGCCACCCCTCCCGGCTGCCGAGCCTGGTCAACGACGCCATGAACGCACGAGGCGCCGGTTTGGCGCGGCCGGGATTCCGGCCTAACGTGCCCGCTCACCAGGCGTGGACCAACCCGGTCGACGCTGCCACCGCCTACGCCGAGGAGCTGTGATGCGCACCCACCGCGACCCGCAGACCCTCGCCGACGCCCCCTCGGTGCTCGACCGGATGGCCCGCATCCTCGCCGCCCGGGGCATCGACCAGCACGCGGTCGACGCCCTGCCGGACGAGCCGGAGCCCTACTCGGCGGAGGCGGCGCTGTCGGCCGGGCTGCCGCCGCGCTACCGCGACGCGCTCGCCACGCACCCGCAGGTCCTGGCCTGGGTGCGGCAGGTCGCTGGCCAGGCCGCCGCCCCGAGCCTCGGTGCCCGTCGCCAGGTCACCACCGGCCCCAGCCTGCTGATGGCCGGAGTCGTCGGCGCGGGCAAGACCCACGAGGCGTACGGCGCCGTCCGCGCCCTGGTACAGGCCGGCATCGGCGTGCGCTGGCGCGCCACCACCGCCGCCGACCTCTACGCGGAGCTTCGGCCCAGCTCGGACACCGACTCCGAGCGGGTCCTCGCCGCCTACGGCCGGGTGCCGCTGCTGATCCTCGACGACCTCGGCGCCGCCAAGAGCTCGGAGTTCGTCGAAGAGCAGACGTACCGGCTGATCAACCGCCGGTACAACCACATGCTCCCGACCCTGATCACCACGAACCTGCAGATCAGGGACCTCAAGGCCCACCTCGGTGACCGCGTCACCTCCCGGCTCGCCCAGATGACCACCCGGGTCGAGTTCGAGCTGGTCGACCGCAGACGCCTCCAGCGCGCCGCCTGACAGCCGCAGCGCCCGGCCGCCCCTCGGCGAGCCGCCTCAACTTCACCGACCCAGCGCACCTCTCCGCCGACGCCGCCCTGCGCGCGGAGAGCGATCGGAGCAACCCCTCATGACCACCACGACCAGCCCTGCCCGCCACCGCTCGCTCGGCGACCACACCTGGCAGGACCAGGCCGTCTGCACCCCGACCGAGTACAACCCCGTCGACCCGGAGACCTTCTTCCCCGGGCCGGAAGAAGCCGACAAGATCGCCACCGCCAAGGCGCTGTGCGCCCAGTGCCCGGTCGCCCGCGTCTGCCTGGACGCCGCCCTGGAGACGGGCGACACCCACGGCATCCGGGGCGGCTACACCGAGGAGGAGCGCGAACCCCTGCACGCCAGGATCAACGACCGCCTCGACTACAGCCGAGTCAACGCCACTCTCGCCGGGCGCGACATCGCCCTCACGAAGGCCGAGCGCCGCGCGGTCGTCCTCGCCGGGTACCGACAGGGCGTCCCCGTCGAACGCCTCGCCCGGCTCCTCAAGATCAGCCCGGAGCACGCCCTCAAGCTTTACCGCGAGACCCGCCGCGCGATCCGCCACCGCCAGATCGCCGAGGAAGCCACCCGCGCCGCCTCGGCCCACCACGATGCAACCAGCACCGCGCAGCTGACCTGCGCCGACTTCGGGACGGCCGCATGAGCACCGCCACCGCCACCGCCCCGACCGCCGCCCACGTCACCGCCTGGGACCGGGCCGTCGTCATCGCCCTCGGCGCCTCCGGCTGCGCGCTGAGCTTCTCCGCCCTCCAGCAGATGGCCGTCGCCATCCACGTCCGAGGCTTCCTCACCTACCTCTTCCCGATCATCGTCGACGGCTTCATCGCCTACGGGGTCCGCGCGCTGCTGGTCCTGCGCACCGCACCGCTGCGGGCCCGGATCTACGTGTGGACGCTCTTCGGCACGGCCACCGGGACGAGCCTGTGGGCCAACGCCCTGCACGCCGTCCGGCTGAACGAGCAGGACACGGCCGCCGGCCTCCGGCTCGGCGACACGGTGGTCGCGGTGCTGTCCACCATCGCTCCCCTCGCCCTGGCCGGGGCCGTCCACCTCTACATCCTCATCGCCCGAGGACCGGTCAGCCCCACCGACCGGGACGGTCACCCTGACCGACCGGCCGAGACTGACCGGGGTCAGGTCACCCCGGACCGAGGTCAGGTCACCGCCGAGGAGACCGGACTGACCGAGCGGCCCGTGGCACTGACCGCCGGTCAGGACAGCGCCGGTCGCCCCGCCCCCGGTCAGCCGGTCAGCCGCCCGGTCACCGCCACGGTCAGCCGCCCGGTCACCGACCCCACCGCGCCGCCGCAGCTGACCCCGGTCAGCGCGGTCAGCCTGGCCAAGCCCTCTGACCTGGGCCGTCACCCGGACGCCGACCGGCCGGTCACCGACCGACCGCGAGTCGAGCCGTCGGTCACCGCCCCGCCGGTCAGCCCCACCGAGGCCACCGGTCAGCCGGTCAAGCCGGCGGTCACCGCCCCGCCGGTCACTGACCGGGACGCTGACCGCCGCCCTGACCTGGACACCGAGGACCTGCTGAAGATCGCACGGCAGGCGGTCAGCCAGGAGGACAAGCTGACCCGCAAGGTCGTCGCGCAGGCGATCCGCGGTCAGCAGATCCCCCTGTCCTCCGACACGCTGACCCAGCTGATGGCCCAGCTCCGCGAACAGCACGGTCAGCCGGTCACCGCCAACAGGGACTGACCGACACCTGACCGCCGGGGCGACCGACGAGGCCACCCCGGCGGTCACCCACCCGCACCGCCGCCGAACGGGAGCACCCCACCATGCGCACCACCCCCGCCACCTGGGCCGAGGCGGATTCCTGGCTCGCCGTCCTCACTCAGCGAGGCCACGTCCACCGCGTCGAAACCGGTCCGGACGGTGCCCGCAGCGTCCAGCGAGGCCGGCACTCGCGCCCCTGGACCCTCCACCACCCCGTCCTCGCCCTGGACTTCGTCGAGGACCTCCTCCTCGAAATCCGCCAGCGCGACAGCGAGGCCAGCCGGTGACCGCCTCCGACCAGGACGGGACCACGCAGGCACCGGAGAGTGACCGTGACCAGGCTCCTGGCGGAGCAAGTTGTGGGGTAAGGAGTCCTTACCCCGCCCCCGCCCCGAAGGAGGCGGAGGCTCCCCGGTCGTCGGCAGACCCAGGG
>NZ_JBHZCY010000011.1:0-9587 GCF_042786665.1 Kitasatospora sp. NPDC059146
CGGACGAGGCCGACAGATCCGGTTGAGGACCCGAGGTCAGTCAGAGGTTGAGTCAGACCTGCCCGGGAACCGCTCATGAACATCCTCACTGTCAGCGGTCGAGGTCGATCGTGAAGCGCCTCGTGCCCGGGGCGATCGTGTCGGCGTGGATCGAGCCGCGGGCGCGGTCGAAGTCCCCGGTGCCGCCGGTGATCGCGTTGTCGAAGGAGGGCGGCGGGCCCGGGTTGAGCTGGCCGAAGACCATCCCCTGGGCGGTGATCTGGCCGCCCGGGAGGGTGTAGGTCACGGTGCACTCCTCCGCGCCGCCGTTGTCGGTGCGGGTGGTGGTGCACGTGCCGCCGGTCTCGCCGATCTGGTTGCCGTCCAGATCGGAGAGCACCGAGCGGAAGACGGTCCGGTCGCCCTGGGCGGGGGCCCCGCCGGGGTTGACGGGGAAGGACGACTGCTGCGCGAGCTTGCCGATGAGCGTGATGACCCGGTCCCGGGCGACGGGTCCGGCGGATCCGGTGGTCGGCGCGGCGGTCGCGGCGGGGGCGGCGGTGAGAAGGGTGATCAGCGCGGCGGCCGTGCCGAGACCGGCCCTGGCGATGCGGTGCGTCATGTCTCTCCTGAGGTCGATGTCCTGAGGGGTCGGGCGACCCATTCATAGCCTCGGCCTATGGCCGCCCGGGCCGTCCGGGAACGGCCCGCCAACAGATTCGATCGAACGGCCCCACGGCGGCCCCCGGGGACGTTGTCGGTGCGTACCCCTACCGTGGGCGCATGATCGATTCCCAGCTGCTCCGCGACCTGCGCCGACGCTTCCCCGACCGCAGTGCCGAACGCCGTACGGCGCCACTGCTGCCGGGGCGTCAGGTCGTACCGTCGCTGTGGGTGAGCGACGGGCCGGCGCCCGAGGGCGTGTGGGAGCGGCTGCGCCGGGAGCACGCGGAGTCGGGGCGGTGGCCGCTGCTGCTGGCGCCCGGCAGCGACGCCACGCAGTTGGAGGCGCGGGACCTGGGGCTCGAACCCGGCGAGCCCGGCGAACCCGGTGGGCCGGGGGAGTTCCGGTCGGACCGGTACGAGGTGGCGGCCCTGCTGAGTGGGTGGTGGGAGAAGTCGGTGCTGTGGTGCCCCAGCGGGGACCCGCAGGACCGGGCCGACCTGCTGGAGACGCTGGCCCCCTACGTTGACACCTGGCCCGGCCCCGCCCCCGCCCCCGCACCGGCGCCGCGGCGCGACCCGCAGGAGTGCGCCGACCGCCTGGCCCGCCAACTGCTGCGCGCCCGCCCCGCGCTGCGGATCGGCCTGGTCCGCGCGGACGACGGCGCCCACGCGCTGGCCGCCTGCGGCTGGAACGGCACCAACGGCCACGGCGACACCGGCGAGATCGCCGCCGTGCTGCACAGCTGGCAGCACCGCTTCGGCGCCCGCCTCGTCGGAGTGGGCGCCGACTCACTGGAGTTGAGCGTCGCGGCGCCGCCGGGGAGCCGGGAGGAGGCGCTGCTGGTGGCGGCCGAGCACGCCGCGTTCTGCCCGGACAACCTCTTCCAGGCCGAGGAGGGCCTGGCCGGTTACGCCGAGGAGCTGGTCGATGCCGTCCACTGGGGCTTCTGGTGGGACTGACGCACGGGCCGGTGCCGTGGCCGAGTGGCTGATGGGGTCTCCAGCCGGACGTTTATGTCAGATTGACGATAACTGGTGCGCCGGGCTAGCGTGCCGGGCATGCGAGTGATCCTGACGCGCGACAGCGTGCACCCGGGAGACGACCCACCCCACCACTGGGACTTCACCGTCGACGGAGCGAGCACCTTGGGCGAGCTCGTCGACGAGGCCGTCAACTACCCGTACCAGATGGAGGGTTCCAGCTGGTCGATAGCCCCCCGGGGCGCCCCGGCGAACGAGACTCCGATCGCCACGGTGTCCATGCACTGGGCGGCGCCGCGCTTCACGAACGAGGCGGACCGGCGGCTGCGCCTGGACTCGATGGCCACCGCTCCGGGCGAGCTCAGGCTGCACTTCCGGTGGCACCCGGGAACCGTCCCGGTGGAGGAGTCCGAGCCCGTCCCGGCGGAGGAAAGCGAGCCTGTCCCGGTGGAGGGGGCCGGGCCCGGCCCGCTCGCCATGGTCCCGCTCCTGCTCGTGTGGCTGCTGTTCGAAATGCTCCGGTGGGGCTGGGGCCGGTGACGGGGCCGGTGGTGGGCTGCTAACGCTTCTGGGCCCGGTACCGCTTGAGGAGGGCGGTGAGCCTCTCCGGGGCGGCCCCGCCGTTCAGTTCGGCGGTGAGGTCGTCGGGGCAGAGCTCGTAGAGGTCGCCCCACCACCGGCGCCCCCGGTTGTCCCAGATGCGGTAGCCACCGGGCACGCCCCTGGCCACGTAGCGACGCCTACTCACGAAGCCCCCGCCGGGAGCAGGGCCCACGCCCGTCGCCCACTTCCCCTCCCTCGCTCTCCACGGACGGCAGGCTACGGCAGGGCCGTCGTGGCGCGGGCGCGTTCGGCGCGGGCGCGGATGCGGACCTCGGCGACGGCCGGGCAGGTGGCGTAGACCCGGGCCAGGTGGGCGAGGTGGTCGGCCTCCCCGTCCATGGTGTCCGTCGTGGTCGTGGTCGTGGTCGTGGCGGGTGCGGTGGCCGTGGCGGGTGCGGCGGTCTCCGGCGCGGCGGCGGGCCCGGGCAGGGTGCCGGCCGCGGCCAGTTCCAGGGCGGCGGCCAGCGAGGCGGCCTCGGCGGTGGCGGCGGCGTGGTCGGAGGGTGGCGGGAAGCGGCGGGTGGCGCGGTCGAGCCACTGCGCGGTGCGCGGGTCCAGGTGCTGGCGCAGGATCAGGCGGGCGTCGTGGATCTCGATGATCCGCCGGTAGAGCGCGAACCGGGGGTCGCGCGGGGGCAGCGGCAGCCGGCGGGCCGGGTCCAGGGCGATCTCCGGCAGCACGGTGTGCAGGTCGCGCCAGAGCGGGGTGAGCGCCCGGTAGCGGCGGTGGGCGCGCAGCCAGCCGCGCACCGCCCCGGTCGCCGCGGGCCACAGGGTGCTGCCCAGGCCGGCCGCGATCAGCGCCGCGCACAGCCCGCCCAGCACCGCGCACAGGAGGTCCTCGGGGCCGTCCTGGCTGCCGGTGACGGCCGCGCGCAGCACGTCGTCCATGCTCCAGGCGTTCCACAGCAGCCCGGCCACCAGCCCGCCGGCCAGCAGCCGCAGCCCGGTGCCCAGCCGCCCGGGGCCGGCCGCGCGGGCACGCCGGGCCAGCTCGCGCAGCAGCACCGTCAGGCACACCGCGGTGTGCAGCATGCCCACGGCGGTGTACCCGGCCAGCGCCAGCCGGGCGGACAGCTCGGGGCCGACGGTCAGGTCCTCGCCCGCCAGGCCCGGCGCGGCGGCGGTGATCAGCGCCAGCCGCAGCCCCAGCACCCCGGCCAGCAGGGCCAGTCCGCCCCGCACCTCCCGCCGTACGGGCTCGGCGGCGGGCTCGGCGGCGGCCGTACCGGCGGCGGGCTCAGCGGCGGTGTCGGCACCGGCCGTGCTCGCGGCATCGGCCGCCCGCAGCGCCGGCACGAGCAGCCGCATCGCCGCGGCCGCGCCGTCGCGCAGCCCGTCGCCCAGCACGATCACCAGCACCGCCAGCACCGGAACCCCCGTGCCCTGCACCGCCCGTACGGTCGGCGGGGCGAGCACCAGCAGGGCGGTGCCGAGCAGGGCCGTGCCGTAGCAGGTGAAACGGGCGGCGGCGCGGGAGTCGATCCGGCTGCGGGAGAAGTGGGCGGAGCTGAGGACGAAGAACAACCCGACGGGGTAGAGGGCGAGTTCGCTCACGGCCGGCGCCCCTGGGGCCTGCGGTCCTGCGGTGTGTCGTCCCCCGGCCCGTCAGTCCCCGGCCCGCCGTCGGACTCCCGGGCGGGTTCGGCTTCCCGGGCGGGGTCGGGTTGCCGGGCGGGGCCGCCGTGCCGCCGGGCGGCCAGCAGGACGCCCAGCGCGTCCAGCGACCCGCCGGCCGGCGTCGGCCCGGTCCCCGACTGGTCGGCGGCGTCGGCCCGTTCCGCCCGGCTCAGGATCAGCGAGGCCAGCAGCTCCGCCTCCCGCTCCTGCGGCTCGTCGTAGCTGGTGCGCCCCAGCACCCGCTGCACCAGCGCGGGGGAGAGGTTGGGCAGCAGCGCGGCGGCCGGGGCCAGCGGCGCGGAGCCGGCGTGGTCGAGCAGCAGGTGCGCGATCTCGTGCACCAGGATGTGCCGCTGGTGCAGCACGCCGGTGTCCGCCGCGTACAGGATGTAGTCCGCCTCCACGGTGGAGACCAGCAGCCCGCAGGGGGCGTGCGGCCGGGCGGGCACCGGCAGCAGCTCGATCGGCCGCCCGCGCCGCACCGCCAGCTGCTCCAGCAGCACCACCGGGTCGAACGGGCGCGGCAGCTCCAGCTGTTCGGCCATCCGGCGACAGCGCCGCAGCGTGGACCGGTAGCCCCGGCCGCCCCACAAGTCACCCCACAACCCGAGCTCCCCTCACCGCTCCACCCCTACGGTTCCTCCGCCGGCGCCTCCGCACGGGCGTCCGACGCTCCTGCGCCCGCCCCGCGGCCCGCCCGCCCGTGCTCCGACGGCCCTGCGGGGTTGCGCGGCCCGCGCTCAGGGCGAGGGGCGTTTGCGCGCCGCGTCCCGGCGGGCGATCACGTCGACCAGCTCACTGACGGTGTCCAGGCCCTCCGGCGACAGGCCCACCGCCCGCAGCGCCAGGCTGCGCACGCCCGCGTCGCGCAGCGCGCCGAGCAGGGCCAGCTCCTTGGCGATCTCGGCGCCCTGCTGCTCGTCGAAGAAGTACGCGGGCGGGACCTGGAAGAACTGGGCCAGCGCCTCCAGGTGGCGCTTGGTCGGGTTGTCCCGGCGCCCGGTGCGCAGCTGCCACAGGTAGGTGGTGGAGAAGGACTCCCCGGTCGCCTCGCGGCAGGCCCGGGCCACCTCCTCGTTGGTGTACTGCTCGCGGTCGGGGCGGCGCACGGTGTGGAACAGGGCCTCGATCCGGACCGACAGCCCGCCGGCCTCCGTGCTCGCGGGGCCGTCCGTCTCCGTGTCGGCGCCCGCGTCCGGGTCCGTGCCCGGGTCCGTGCCTGCATTCGTTCCCGGGTCCGTTCCCGCGTCCGTTCCCGTATCCGCTCCCGTGTCCGCGTTCCCGGTGCCGTCCTGGGCGGGCTCCGGTGGAGCGCCCTCCGGTCCCGCCTGAACGCCGTCCCCCGTCGACTCCGTCATGCCCCACCTTTCTCACGCCCGGGCCCTCCGGCCGCGACCTCGGCGGACGGACAGGGCCGGCCAGGTCACGATAGCCGAACGGCATCAGCTGGCATGGATCAGAAGATACCCGCAGTCAACGCCAGTTGACCCGCGTAGCGTCGGCTGACATCCTGGACGAACAGGCCCACAGGTGCTGCCGACCAGAGCTGACGAATCCTCACATCAGCCCGTAACGATGGCACTTGACGTCTCCACCGGACCGCCCGACCGGCCTCGGCGCCCCGGCCGGGAAGGGCCGACTCCCGCGAGACCGCACGGCGTCGACACACCGGACCCGGGCACCCGCACCACGCCCGCCCCACCCCGACGTGCCGCAGCCCGCCGTGCCGCACCGCCGTACCGCCGCCCGGCGGGGGACAGCCCGACCGGCCCGACCCCCGACGGCACGACGCGAGAAGGGGGCACCCGTGGACGCCACGCCGCGCGGGCAGACCGCACCGCCAGCGCAGCCGCAGGCACAGCCACTACCGCAGTCACGGGCACAGGCACAGGCGCAGTCACAGGCGCTGCCGCGGCCGCGACGTCGACCGCAGACCGTCCGACTGGCCTTCCTGTGGCGGGCCGCCGGAGCACCCGTCGGTTGCGTCCTCGCCCTCGCCATGGGCATCGTCCTCGCCCGGACCGGCGTCGCCGCCCGCCTCGGCGCCGTCCCCGCCCTGCTGCTCTCCGGCGCCGCCGTCCTCGGCGTCGCCCTGCCCGTCCCCTACGGCTTCTGGCTGCGCGCCGACACCGAAGGCCTCACCCTGGTACGGGCCTTCCTCCCGCGCCACTACCGCTGGCAGGACATCGTCGCCCTCACCATGGAGACCGACGAGGACCCCGACTCCGGCGCCGCCCGGCTCGTCCTCCTGCTGCGCCTGGTCCCCGCCCGGACCGTCCGGACCGCCCGCACGGCCCGGACGGTCCGGACGGCCACCGCTTCCTCGACCGCCGCCGCCGTGACCGCCGCCTCCCGGGCGGACCGCGTCCACGGCCCCGTCCTCGGCGTCCTCGGCACCACCCCCGACGGACTGCCGCGCGGCACCGAACCCCGCCACCTGGCCCAGCTGTTCGACCTGCTGCGCCGCCACGGCGTCCCGCTGGAGGACCCGCGCTACGCCGACCTCGTCCTCACCGCCCACGGCTACCCGCCGCCCGCACCGCCCCGCCGACACGCCCGGCAGCCGTCCGGTCACCCTCCGTTTGATCCTCCGCACGCCCCGCATCCGTTGACCCCGACGGAGGCGTGTCGCCGACGGCGCGCCGCGAGGGCGGGAGGCGAACGTGCTCAGGTTCCAAGGCGCTTGGCGCATCACCGTGGTCGGCTGCAACGCCGACTTCGCCCAACGGGCGGTCGTCCGCGGCCCGTACGGCACCCGGGTGCTGCCCGGGCGCCCCGGCGCCGTCCTGGAGGTGGACGGGGAGCACTGGACCCTCACCCTCGAACACCGCCCGCGCGGCCGCGACTGGCAACCCAACCTGCGCACCACCCCCGGACCGCTCACCGAACGCGACGGCGTGCGCAGCCGGCTGCTCACCAGCAACGACCGGCACTGGCCGGGCAAACCGCGGGACTACGTCAACGTCGTGCTGCGCCTGGACCAGCCGACGGTCCCGGCCGCGACCCCGGCCGCAGCCTGCCCGACCCCGGCCTGCCCGGTCGCGCCCCACCCGGCCCCGGCCCCGCTGCCGACGGCCCTGCGGGCGGTCCCCTAAAGTCCCAGGTGAGCACCGTCGCGCCACCCGAGGAGAGCCAGCATGCCGACCGAACCCGCCCCCGCTCCCACCCCCAGTACCCCGGCCCGCGCCCGGCTGGGCCTGGGCACCGCGGCGGTCGGCCGGCCCGGCTACATCACCCTCGGGCGCGCGGCCGACCTGCCCGCCGAACGCACCGTCGAGGCCCTGCGCGAGCGCACCCACACCCTCCTGGACGCCGCCTACGCCGCCGGGGTGCGCTACCTCGACACCGCCCGCTCCTACGGCCGCGCCGAGGAGTTCCTCGCCCAGTGGCTCACCGAACACCCCGAGGCCGCCGCCGAGGTGACGGTCGGCAGCAAGTGGGGCTACACCTACACGGCCGACTGGCGCACCACCGGCGTCACCGCCCACGAGGTCAAGGAGCACTCCACGGCGGTGTACGACCGGCAGATCCGCGAGACCCGCGCCCTGCTCGGCCCCCGCCTGGACGTCTACCTGGTCCACTCGGTCACCACCGACAGCCCCGCCCTCACCGACCCCGCCCTGCACCGGCGCCTGGACGCCCTCGCCGCCGAGGGCGTCCGGGTCGGCCTGTCCACCAGCGGCCCCGCCCAGGCCGAGGCCATCCGCCGGGCCCTGGCCGTCACCGTCGACGGCCGGCCGCTGTTCAGCGCCGTCCAGGCCACCTGGAACCTGCTGGAGACCTCCGCCGCCCCCGCCCTCGCCGAAGCCCACCGGGCCGGCTGGCTGGTCGTGGTCAAGGAGGGCATGGCCAACGGCCGCCTGGCCGGCCGCAACGCCACCGGGGACGACACCGCCGCCCTGCGCGCCCTCGCCACCCGCACCGCCACCACCCCCGACGCCCTCGCCCTGGCGGCCGCCGCCGCCCAGCCCTGGGCCGACGTCGTCCTGTCCGGCGCCGCCACCCCCGCCCAACTCGCCTCCAACCTCGCCGCCGCCCACCTCACCCCCACCCCGGACGACCTCGCCACCCTCGCCACCATGCCCGAACCCGCCGAGGCCTACTGGCACACCCGCTCCTCCCTGCCCTGGACCTGACGACCCTGGACCTGACGGCCGGCCCTGCCCGGCCTGTCCGGTCGGGGCTAGTGCGGATGATCTTCGCCGAGTAGGGTGAACCCCCGGCAGCGGGCGGCCGTTCGCACACCACCCCGGTGGCTGCGCCCCGCCCCGTCCCGCCGACACCGCCGCAGCCCCGGAAAGGCAGTCGTAGCCCAGATGCAGCCGACGTTCGTCCTGGTCCATGGAGCGTTCGCCAACTCCTTCTCCTTCGCCCCGCTCCAGGCCGAAATCGGCCTCCTCGGGCACCGCTCGGTCGCCGTCGACCTCCCCGGACACGGCTTCGCCGCGACCTACCCGCGCGCCTACCAGGCGCCGCAGGACCTCACCGAGCTCGCCGCGACGCCCGGCGTCATCAAGGGCGTCACGCTCGCCGACAACGCCGCGCACCTCATCGCGGTCCTGGAGCGGGCCAAGCGCAACGGCCCCGTCGTCCTGGTCTCGCACAGCCGCGGCGGCCTGACGGCCACCGTCGCCGCCAACCGGCGGCCCGACCTGATCGACCACCTCGTCTACGTCTCCTCCTGGTGCCCCGTCGACCTCGACGTCAGCGCCTACTACGCCGAGCCCGAGATGGCCGCGGTCGACCCCGCCGCGCTGGCCGCCGCGCTGGTCGGCAACCCCGCCGAACTCGGGCTGCTGCGCTCCAACTTCCGCACCGCCGACCCCGCCGCCCTCGCGGCCTTCAAGGCGGCCCTGTTCGCCGACGGGACGGACGAGGAGTTCCTGGTCCTCCTCAACACCCTCCAGCCCGACGAGAACCTCGACGCCGGCACCGCCGACGACCGGGCCGGCGCCGACACCTGGGGCCGGATCCCCAGGACGTACGTCCGCCTCACCGAGGACGCCAGCATCCCGCTCGCCATGCAGGACCGGATGATCCGCGAGGCCGACGCCCTGACGCCCGGGAACCCCTACACCGTCCGCACCCTCACCGGCAGCCACCTCAAGTGGCTGGCCACCCCGGAACCGGCCGCCCAGGTCCTCGCCGAGGTCGCCGCCCACCTGCCCACCGGATCCTGACCGGAGCGGGAAGTCGACGGGGCCGACTTCCCGTGCGCCCACCGGGGCGGTGCGGAGGTCCCGGCCCCGGGGCCTGGCGTGTTCCCCATCCGGTAGCCGTAGCCGTAGCCGCCGTCATCGGAACGTCCCTAGGGTCGCCGGCATGCCACACAACACCGTCGACCCAGCGACGATCACGCCGGAGATGGCCGCTCGGATCCGCACGTGGCGATGCGACGAGGACTACTCCTGGCGCGCCGTGGCCCAGGCCGCGTCCGACCTGTGGGGCTCCGCATGGGGCAGCAATCAGCTCTTCGGCGAAGACCTCTGCGCGGCCGCGGCCACGCTGCTGGGCGAGAACCCCTACCGGGACCCGTGGCACTGACGCCCGTCAGCGGGCGGGGCGGATCGAAGAGGCCCGCGAGGTGGCGTCCGGCCCGGTGGACGTCCGTACTCGGCGGGCAGGCGCGTCCACTGCGAGCCGGTCCGGACCAGCTGACCCGGTCGTGTCCGAGAGCGACGGCGGGCGGCCCCCCCCCGGGCCGCCCCCCGGGGGGGTTGGGGGGCAGGTGAACCGGG
>NZ_JBHZCY010000011.1:9597-28370 GCF_042786665.1 Kitasatospora sp. NPDC059146
CGCGGGCTGTGGGCGGATCCTCTGGCGGGCGCGCCCCCCCGGGACCGGGTTGTGCTCGCCTGCCGGGCGGGGGGCCCCCCGCGGGCGGCCCCCCCGCCGTGGTGTTGCGGGGTCAGTTCACCGGGAGGAACCGAGGGCGAGGAGGTAGCCGATCCGGTTCGGGTAGCCCGGAATGGGGCTGCCGAGCAACAGCTGCGGGGTCCGGTAGGTGGTGCCGTTGATCTCGAACGGCGGGGTCGACGGGTCCTGCATGACCTGGTGGAGCCAGCGGGAGACCGCCGACCACTGGTTCTCCCAGCTGATCAGGGCGGCGGGGACCGGCTGGTTCGCCCTGGTGCGCAGGTTGTTGCTGACGTGCGCCCGGATCTCCTCGAAGCGGGCCGCCTCCGCGAGGGCCTGGATCAGGACGAGGTAGCTCTGGTTGCGCAGCGTGGCCGAGGTGGCCGTCGAGTGGCTGTCGTAGAAGTGGATTAGCCCGGTGGCGAAGGCGATCTCGGTGGCGCCCATGCGCACGGTCGCGCGGGCGGCGCTCCCCAGGGCCATGTAGCTGGACCCCACGTTGAGGTTCCCGACGGCCCGCTGGTACCCGGCCCGCGCGAGGATCTGCTGCAACGCCACCCGCTGGTCGGAGAAGCCGAGGATCCCGCTCACCGAGCCGGAGTTCTGGCTGGGGGTCCAGATCCCCATGATGTACAGGTTGTCCGAGCGGAAGTAGACCGAGCCGATGTGCTGGCCGCCCTGCTGGAGCCGGACCTCGATGAGGTGCCGGTCGTCGTCGGGCCGGATCTCGGTGTCGTCCATCCGCCCCATGAGGACGGAGTTGCCGCGGGCGGCACCCCGCAGCTCGGTGATCACGCTGTCGTAGTCCGCAGCGGCCTGGGACGGGTTGTTCTGGACGATCCCGTCGAGGCTCCAGTCGATCTGGAAGAGCCGGTTCGTCCCGGTGTTCGCCTGGGCTGCCGTCGTCGACGACGCCGCGAACAGACAGGTCAACAACGCCAGGACGACGGCGAACAGGGTGCTGCGGTGGATCGGGCCGGGCGACTGCATCGTGCTCCTTGGACTTGCCGGGTCCCGCGGGCGGTTCAGGAGGCCTCGGAGCACGGGGAGAGAAGGCCGATTCACCAGGTCGAGGACCGGGTGACGTGGCGGGCGCGGCGTCAGGTCACCCGGAAGTCCTCGGTAGGGCGGGGTGGCGGAACTGCCCGCTCGTCGCTCCGAGTCGGGCATCCCCGCGATGACCAACGCCGCGTCGGGAACGGCAGCACGAACCGTCGGCGAGCCGGATCGGTCGGGACGCGCTCTTGCGCCAGGTGATGGGGGAGTCGGGGTCCATGGCGGTTCCCCCTGGAGGAGTGGGAAGTCGGCGGGCCCGACTTCCCACGCGAGGTGGCCAGGGCCGGTGAGACGGTGGCCGTCGTGGGAGCGGATGTGCGGAGGGCCGGAGTGCAGGGCGTCGAGGATGCGGACGGCATAGACCTCGCTCATGCGGGCGACGACCTCATCAGGGGTGAACCAGGTGATGGCGGTGGACTCGGGGGAGAGCCGTTCGGCGCCGTCCTCCGGGTGGCAGCGGAAGACCAGGGCGACGATGCCGCGCGTCAAGTTCTTGTAGACGCCGGTCAGTCGGTCGACGCCGACCCTGAGGCCGGTCTCCTCGTGGATCTCGCGGCGCAGGCCGTCCTCGACGGTCTCGGTGAGTTCGAGGACGCCGCCCGGAGGCTCCCAGGTGCCGTTGTCGGCACGGCGGATCGCCAGCACGCGCCCGTCCTCACGGACGACCGCTCCTGCGACTGACACGGAGTGGAGTGGCGTTGACGGGGGCTTCCTGGCGCTGTTGCTCACGCGCAGGAGGACAGGAGGCATGAAGGACCATGACGAGTGGTGACATGGTGTCGTCGGCCAAGGCGACGTACCTGCGGGAGGGTTGGGGGCGCCGCTGCCCCGGGGGCCGGGGCAGCGGCGCGTGAGCAGGCCGGTCAGGTGCGGGGGAGCGGGTCTTCCGCGGGGGGTGCGCTGTACTTGGCTGTGATTTCGTCGGCCGTGGACCCGTCGAGCAGCCTGAGAGCCCACGGGCCGGTGTTCACGTCGAATTCCTTGCCGAACCCGACCCACTTGCCGGCCATACGCCGTCCGGTCGGATCGACCAGCAGTTGGATGGCGCCGTGGTAGCGGGCGCCCCGGTAGTAGCCGTCCTGCGCGGTCTGTTCGACCCAGGTGCCGGTGACGATGTTCCGGTCGATAGTCAGGTCGAAGGACAGCGGGGAATCGGGGTTGGAGGAAGCGGAAGGGAGCGAGTGCCCGGTGATGCGGTTGCCGTTCTGCGTCAGGACCACGTGGTGCAGCCCGGTGAAGGTGTCGTCGCGGCTGCTGCTGAAGAACTCGTAGCGGCTCAGCCAGATCCCGGAGTGGTTCACGGTGCCCGGCTCCCGTCGGCCATGTCGGGTCCTCCCGGTTTCAGGGAGTGGGGAGTTCGCCGGTGCGCACGGCGGTGACGAAGGACCGCCAGGCGGTCGGCGAGAACTCGAGACGGGGACCGTCCGGGTCCTTGCTGTCCCGCACGCGCACTGGACGGGCATCCGCCACCTCGACGCACTGACCGCCGCTGCCGCTGTGGGTGCTCTTGCGCCAGGTGATGGGGGAGTCGGGGTGCATGGCGGTTCCCTCCTGGAGGAGTGGGAAGTCAGCGGGACCGACTTCCTATGCGTCTGTTGTGGTGGTGCTGCGGATGTCGCGGCCCCGGGACCAGAGTTCCTCGATGTGCTCGGTGAAGCGGTCGAACATGCCGTTCTCCCCGCTGCGCCGCAGGTGCATCAGGGGCGAGTCGTGGCCGACCGTGCGGGCGAGGTGGGGGGTGACGAGGGCGTGCTCGTCGAAGCGGAAGACGGACAGGCCGACGTGATTCGGGCCGTCCTCCGGGGCGCTGAAACGGGCCTCGATCCCCTCGACGCCGGAGAGCTTGGCCAAGCTCTCCAGCGTGACCCTGATGCGGGTGGACACGGTGAGGGCCACGTCCTCGATCTGCTCGCGCTCGCGCGTCGTGTCGGAATCCGGATCGCCGAGCAGGAAGCGGATCCGGCACCCGCTCTCGGCCTTGCGGCGCAGGGTCTGCAGCAACTCGGGCTGCTCCAGCCAGACGAAGTAGTTGGTGTACCCGGCGAGGAAGACCTCGGACCGCGCCTCCGCGATCAGCTGCGCCCAGACCGATCGAGGGCAGGCCGAGCGGTAGGGATAGACGGCGAACACCTCCCGGTCGTGGCCGGTCTTGAGGTTCGCCCGGAGGGGGTTCGGCAGGGTCACTGGTTGATCACCCCTGGAGTCGCGGGTGGCCTGGGGGAGTTGAACTTGGCGGCGGCGTGGAGACGGCCCCGCCACCCCGGAGGCCGGGGCGGCGGGGCCGAACGCTTGGGGGTCAGGGGGCGTCGAGTTCGCCGCTGCGGACGGCGGTCACGAAGGACTGCCAGGCCGTCGGCGAGAAGCGGAGTCGAGGACCCTCGGGGTCCTTGCTGTCTCGCACGAGACCCGGGTGCGCATCGTCTACTTCGATACAGGCGCCGCCGTCGTTGTTGCTATGGCTGCTCTTTCGCCAGCTTTCGTGCTGGTTCACATGCACGGCCTTACTCCTTCGAGATGCGCCTGATCGCCGCCCGAGAGTCTCTGGGCGACAGGGCCATGGCCCTGAGCAGATCGTATGACCTCCGGCGGGCGGCTACGCCCTCGGAATCTTCGATGAGTTCACCGCTGCGAGCACCTTCTTCCCATGCCACCAACGGACGGCCCGGCACCGAATAGAGGAAGAGCGATCCTCCCATCTCGGCGTGGACCCCTGCGGTGAATGGCAAGACCTGCACTGTGATGTGGGGTCTCTGGTCCGACGCGATGGCGTCGAGTTGCTGCCTCATCACTGCGGGGCTCCCGACAGGCCTTCGGAGAGTCGACTCGTCAAGAATGAACCAGCAGTGTGGAGGGGCCGACGAAACCAATCGTTTCTGGCGGCCGAGACGCGTCCGTACCAGTGCGTCGAGCTCCTGCGGGGTTGCCTGCGGGTGACCCGCGAGCAGTGAGTGGCGTGCGACCTCGGGGGTTTGGAGGAGCCCTGGAATGGTGGCTGCAGAAAACTCCTCGATGGCCTCAGCCTTAGCCTCAATTTCTGACCATTGACGGTATTTGCCGGGAAACTTTTCGTTCTTGGCGAGCAGGTAGATGCGGCCGAAGCGTCCGTCGGTGCCGAACGCGACATCGAGCTTGGCAGGGAGCTCGGGCGGCGGCATCGATTCCGCCCGCTCGATTCGGGCTAGATGCCCCTTCGAGAAACAGCCGAGAATCTCGGTCAGTTGATCAAGCGACATGGAGCCGGCGAGCTCTCGGTGGTTGCGCATCTCCCAGCCGAACAGGTCGCGGGCCGAACGCCCTGGGTCCAACTTGTTGGGCTTGAAGGCCATGGCGTTCCTCCGGTGTGTCCAGCTGCGTTGTGGCACACGTCCACGCTGGTCAGGGTAGCTGCGGTGAGCGACGCTTGAGGCACGGAAAGTGAAGTCGGTTGTGAATCGACTCGTGTGACTACAGATCCGCACGGAAGGTGATCAGTCATGGTCATGAAGCCCCCTCAACCAGCCAAGCTCCATGGCTACGGTGTCCGTTGGGACACCGAGGACCGGTGCTACCGGGTGCGCAACGAGTGCACCGGGGCGTGGCTGTGCAGGCCCGACGGTGAGCGCAGCGGCTTCTCCTCCTTCACCGAGGCGTTCTCGGCCTGGCGGCTCTTCGAAGTCCACAAGCGGCCGGGGGAGTTGTGACCCTCTCCCGTGTCACGGCCGAGCAGCGCCGGCAGGCCGCCGCCGTCCTGGACGACCTGACCACTGTTCTCGCCCTGGGTCGGGTCCACCTGCCCACCCTGGAGGTGGATTGGGACACCGGCCGCTCCACCTGCGAGTACCTGCTGCACCTCACGGCCCGTCCGCTCGATCTGCTGCGGATCGTGGACCTGCTGCGCAAGGGCCTGCGCTACGAGCGCCTCACGTATGACGACTGAACTCCTCGCCCGCCTGCTCTGGTGGGCCTGTTTCTCCGCTGTCCTGCTGTACGTCCTCAGGAAGTGAACCCCGTGCACGACCCCCGCCTCCTCGCCAAGCCCCCGATCTGTCGGCTCGGCTGCCTTGTCCTGGTCCGCAACCAGAACGGCGACGTCCTGCTCGTCGACCCCGACTACCTCGACGGCATGATCCTGCCCGGCGGCCCCGGCAAGGCCAACGAGCCCCCGCACCGCGCCGCCGCCCGCCACCTGCACGCTCAGACCGGCATCATCCTGCGCCTGACCCACGCCGTCGCCCTCGACTACACCCCCTCCGACCGCTACCTGGAACGCTTCAACCTCGTCTTCGACGGCGGCACCCTGCGCGACGAACACCCCCTCACCGTCCCGCCCCAGAAGCGAAGCCGCCTGCACGGCGCCCGCTTCGTCCCCGTCCACGAACTCCCCAACCACATGGCCCCCTCCCAGGCCGCCCGCACCGCCGAAGCCCTCACCGGCCGCGCCCTCCCCCTCCTCCTCCACGGCCAGCGCCCCGACTGACCGACACCGGCCGGCCCGCTGTCAGTGCCCGCCCCTACCGTTCACCGCATGACCTGGCCTTTCGACACCGCCCCGCCCGTCCCCCTGCCGCCCGGCCGTCCCGTCGTCGGGGACGAGGGGGCGGGCACGCAGCCGTTGCTGTGGATCAGTGACGGGCCCGCGCCCGCCGGCCTGTGGGCCGAGCTGCACCGCGCCCACCCGCGCAGCGGGTTGTGGCCGCTGCTGCTGAGCCCGCTGAGCGCCGGCGACCCGGACTTCCGCCCCTGGCTGTCCGGCGAGCTGTTCCCCGAGCACGTCTCCGACTTCGGGTCGTACGACTCGGCCGCCCTGCTGCGCACCTGGTGGGAGGCGGGTAGCGAGGAGGACGAGGACGAGGACGGCGGCGACGACGGGGAACTCGCCGAGGTCCTCGCTCCCTACGGCCGGACCTGGCCCGGGCCCGCCCCCGCCGTCACCGTCCCGGCGGGTGTGGCCGACGCCGAGGCGCGCGGCCTGGCCGAGGTCCTGGCGTCCTTCAAGGACGTACGGCTGGGCCTGGTGCCCGCCCGCAGCGGCGCCGAGGCGCTGGCCGCGTGCGGGTGGAGCGGGCCGCTGAACCACGAGAACGACACCGCCAGGATCGCCGCCGTCCTCGCCGACTGGGAACGCCGCTTCGGCGCGCAGCTCGTCGAAGTCGGCTTCGACACCCTCCACTTGAGCGTCCCCGTCCCGCCCGCCACCGTCGCCGAGGCGCTCCCGCTCGCCGCCGAGCACGCCGCCTTCTGCCCCGACCAGGTCCACCAGGGCGCCGGCACCCTCACCGCCTACGCCGAGCAGCTCGTCGACTCCCACCAGTGGAGCTTCTGGTGGGACTGAGCGCTGTGCGGGGTGACATGACGAGCGGTATCGACAGGCTCGTACAGATCATGGGTGATTCCGGCCGGGAGCGCGCCGAGGTGGACTGGGAGGGGTCGATCGACCGGCTCGGGGTCCGGCTGCCCTCGGACTACCGCGAGCTCGTGGAACGGTACGGCTATCTCGAGTTCGGCGGGGACATCAGGTTCGCGTCGCCGGTGCTCGAACCCGGAGGCCCGGAGGAGGAGACCTTCAACAGCCTCTACTACTTCAACAAGGACGTCGGGGAGATGCTGGCGGAGTGGTACACCTGGGACGGGGTGTCCGGCCGCCCGTACGAGCCGTTCCCGGCGAAGGGGTGCCTGCTCGCGTGGGCCAACAACACCGGCTGTGACTACTTCTGCTGGGACACCTCGGCCGGCGACCCCGACGAGTGGCCGGTCGTGGTGTGGCGTTTCAGCATCAGTGAGATGGTCCGCTTCGACGGCGGCATGGCCGAGTTCCTCGCGGCCGTCATCGAGGGTGGGTTCCCCGACGCCGACGAGTACCTGGACCGGTCGATGGGCCCCGACCTGTGGCGCTCGCGCCAGCCGTGATCCCCACCGCCCCGACGGCCGGACCCGGGTCGCTCAGCCGTGCGGGGTGGTCGGGCCCAGGGTGATGACCGGGCCGAGCAGCGGGCGGCAGCCGTCCCAGGTGATGGCCTGGCCGGGCGGGCAGGGGGTGTCGGTGCGGACCGGCTTGGGGGCCGGCGGGACCGGCCGGGGCGGAACGGTCGGTTCGAACATCGGGTTCCCAGTGTGGGCCGGGGCCGGGGCCGGGGCCGGCTCGGGGGCGGGCGGCTGCTCGGCCGCGGGCTGCTTCTTCGCCGGGGCGGCCGGGGCGTGGGCGGCCGGGGCCTGGGTGGTGCGGGGGCGGGCCGGGGCCGGCTTGGTGGCGGCGGGCTCGGGCGCGGCCTCGGCCCCGTCCTCGGCCTGGTCGGCCGCGGGGACGACGGTGGGGACGGCCGTGGGCGTCCCGGTCTCCCCCGGCACCGGGGCCGTCGTCGGCGCCTCGACCGAGGCCGAGGGGGAGGCCGACAGCGAGGCCGAGGGCGTGCCGGACGGCGTGGCCGCGGGGGAGGGGCTGGACGTGGCCGCCGCGTCCTGCGCCGCCGGGGCGGTGCTGCCGTGCGAGCCGGTGAGCAGCAGCGCCCCGCCGAGCCCGGCCGCGCCGAGGACGCACGCCCCCGCCGCGACGGCCAGGGCCTGCCGGCGCCGCTTCGTCGTCCCGCTGCTGTCGTCTTCCTGCGGCATCCGGCCCACCCCGTTCGCGTGATCATGTGTTCGAGCTGGGCGGATGCTACACGAACCGTCAGGGCGTACGTACCGCAACCCCGTCACTGCGGCGGCAGGCCCAGGGTGGGGAGGTGGCCGGCCATCAGGAGGGTGACGAGTTCGCGGCGGGTGCGGGTGCCGGTCTTGTCGGGGATGGCGCCCACGTGCTGCTGGACGGTGGGGACGGTCAGGTGCAGGAGGGCGGCGATGTCCTTGGTGCTGGTGCCGCGCACCGCGTGGAGGGCGACCTGCTGTTCGCGCGGGGACAGGCCGTGGGCGAGGACGGCGAGCGGCAGGTGCTGGACGGGGGAGACGGGGGAGGCGATGACGGCGACACCGTCGGCCGGGCCGTCGAGCGGGGTGGCGTGCAGGGCGAGCCACTGGCCGTCGGGGGTGCACACCCGGACCTCGGCGGGGCGGCCGGTGCGGGCGGCCTGGCGGGCGACGGTGAGGAAGCCGCTGGGCACGCCCGGGACGAGGCCGCCGGGTTCGGCCATCCGGGCGATGAGGTCGCGGGCCGCCGCGTCGGCGGAGCGCAGCCGGCCGTGGACGTCGAGGACGGCGACGGCCGGGGCCGGGGCGGGGAGTGCGGTGGTGGTGCGGGTGGGGCACAGCGAGGCGCGGTGGGCGGCGCGCAGGGCGGTGCCCACGGGGGTGACCAGGCGGGCGGCCAGGCGCAGTTCGGGCAGCTCGTAGGGGCCGCGGCCGTTCTCGCGCATGAACGCGGCGCTGCCCCAGCGGCCGCCGCCGAGGTCGAAGTTGATCCGCAGTTCGTCGCCGTAGCCGCAGGGCTGGAGCAACTCCCGGTAGCGGAGGCTGCGTTCGGGCTGGCCGTCGGTGGCGCGGCCGATGCTCTGCACCCGGTGCCCGGCGGCGCGGATGGCCTCGAAGGTGGTGGCGTCCTCGCCCTGGAGCTCCAGGCGGACGGCCTGTTCGAAGCGGGCGGGGTCGAGGCCGGAGGCGACGGTGGAGGTGGGGAACCCGGTGACCGGGTCGGTGCCGTGCCAGCACCCGCCGTCGAAGCCGAGGGGGCCCTGGAGCAGGGCGTGCAGTTCCCGGAACAGCTCGGCCGTGGGCAGCCGGGCGGCCGCCAGTTCGCCGATGGTGCCCAGCACTTCCCGCTCGATGTCACGTCGTTTGGCCACGGACCGAAGGCTAGGGAAGCGGGCCCCCGTTGTCGGTGGACGTACGAACGAATGGCCGGGAGCAGGCCGAGGGTGACCGAAAAATTCGGGGGCGGGTGCCACTGCTCGGCACCCGCCCCCGCCCCCGATCACCCGTGACGCGCCGCCGTGGCGGTCAGCTCCACGGGTTGGCCGGTTGGTCGTCGATCGCGGTCCAGAACCTGGTCTGGGTCGGCAGGGTGCCGTTGGCCCACAGGCCCCAGCCCGACGCGTCGTGGAACTCCGCCATCCGGAAGCCCGCCCCGAACGAGGCCGCGCACAGCTGGTCGGCGGTGGCCCGGCTGCTCAGCTGGGTGCCGGGCACCGGCGCGGTGGCTTTCACCTCGCCGCCGGCCCAGCTGTGGAAGCCGCTGGTGGGCACGCCCGCCGGGGCGGGGCGGCCGTCCTTGCGCAGGCACAGCACCGGCAGCTGGGTGCCGGCCGGGGTGTCGCCCTGGTACGGGTTGCTGGCCGTGTCGTAGCCGACGTGCACCACGTTGTCGGCGCGCTGCTCCAGGTTGGCCCAGGTCATGCCCTTGTGGGCGCCGACCGGGCCGAACAGGGCCTCGTAGCTGCTGCGGTAGATGTCCCACTGCTGGTAGGCGCCGTCGTTGCAGCCGAACATGTAGAGCTTCCAGCCGCCGAAGTTCTTCTCGGTGTTGTCCAGGCACAGCGAGCTGGAGACGTTCTGGATCCGCACCCCGACCATGTCGTACTTCGCGGTCTGGCCGGCCGCCGTGTACGGGGTGATCCTCCACATCTGGCTGGTCACGTTCGTGTAGCACTGGGTGCCGCTCGGGCGGCTGTCGGAGGCGGTCAGGCAGGAGCGCTTGTCGACCTCGTTGTTGATCGTGTAGACGCCGTTCCAGCCCGGGACCGGGGTGAACACCCACTTGCCCGGGTTGTTCGAGGGCGCGCAGGGGTGCATGTCCTGGGTGTCCCACACCGCGCCGTCGGGACAGCGTTCGGAGGCCTGGTTGAACAGGACCGTCGCAGGGGTGTCGGCCGAGGCCGCGCCGGGGGCGAGCGCCAGGCCGCCCAGGGCGAGCGCGGCCGAGAGGACGATGCGTCGGATGAGCGAGCGCAAGGGATCTCCAGATCGAGGAGGCAGGGGCAGGGGAGCGAGGGCGGTACGGCCGGCCGACCGACCCCCACCCTGTCAGGAACCCGTCACCCGCCGGTATCCGAGCTTTCTCGGACCCGCCCGGCACCCCCGAGGGCGTCCGTACGTCACCCCTGCCGACCGACCTACCTACCTACCGACCTGTCGACCTACCGATACGCGACCGATTCGCCCGCCACCCCCCACGCCCTACCGTCGGGGACGTCAGCAGGAACCACCCACGGCGAACCCCCAGGAGCACCCCCATGACCGCCTACGCGATCGCCCAGGTCCACTCGGTCGAGTTCGGCCCCGACATCGTGGAGTACCTGGAGCGCATCGACGCCACCCTCGACCCCTTCGGTGGCCGCTTCGTCGTCCACGGCGGCACGTACGAGACGGTGGAGGGGAGTTGGGGCACCGGCGGCACGATCGTCATCGAGTTCCCCGACCTGGAGCGGGCCCGCGCCTGGTGGGACTCGCCCGCCTACCGGGAGATCCTGCCGCTGCGCACCCGGCACATGAACGCCGACATCATCCTGATCGAGGGCGTGCCGGCCGGCTACCGGGGCGCGGACAGCCTCCAGGCGCACTGAGGACGCCGAGGACGCCGAGGACGCCGAGGACGCCGGGGGTGTCGAGGACGCCGAGTGCGCCGCCGGGCCCCGGGTCTCAGGGACTGACCTGCTGGATGTGCTGGACGATGGGGACGGCGAGGTCCTTGATGTGCGGCAGCCGGTCCACGATGTTGTCGCCGTCCAGGAGGAGGACCTTGTCGCCGATCCGGACGGCGAGCACGTCCCGGGTCGCGTACGGGCCCGTCGGGGAGTTCTTCACCTCGATGGCCTCGTCGCCGAGGTTGGGCACCGAGGTGACCGTCACGGTGTGCGGGACGGGCTTCTTGTCCCAGTCCTGGCCGGTGTAGGTCTTGCACTTGTCGGCGTAGGCGCGGATCAGGGCGAGCTGCTTGGTGGCGGTGCCGGGGAAGTAGGAACCCAGGTGGATCCCGGCCTCGTTGACGTCCTCGGACACGAGTTCCTCGGCGTGCGCGGTCTGGTAGCCCATCGCGAGGCTGTTCCCGCCCGCGGTGGTCAGCCAGTTGCAAGGGTTGTCCGTCAGCGTCGGGTACGGATCGTCCTCGAAGTTGTCGCCGGTGTCGGTCTCGCTGCTGTCCTTCATCGTCCAGCCGGCCGGCAGGGTCGCCGAGGTGGGCAGCAGCGGCTTCAACTGGCGCCCGCTCAGCGGCTTCGGGCCGCTCGCCGTGGGACTCGGGGAGCTGACGACGGGCGGGGCGGTGGGCGGGGCGGCGTCGATCGTCGGCGTGGTGCCGACCGGCGGGGCGGCCGTGACGGCGGGCCCGGACGGCGAGGCGCTGCCCGCCGACAGCGGGCTGGGCAGGTCGAGATTGTTGGCCGCGCACCCGGTCAGGGCGACGGCCGCGGCGACGGCGACCACCGCACCGGCGGCGACTGGAGTTCTGGTCGTGGACACAAGGATCCCCCCGATCCTGGGCAGACGAACTGCGCACGGACGTACGACGATTCGCGTACGTGCGGTGGTCATCCTGCCACGCGCCGCTACCGCCCCGTACGCCGGTCCGTCACCTCCCGCCCCCGGGGCCCCTGCCGCCCCCCCCGGGCCCCTGCGGCCGCCCGCCGCTGGGCCCGCCCGGCTACGACCGCTCGCGCCACCAGGCGACGGTGGCCGCGAGCTGCTCCTCCAGCGGGGTCGCGCGGACGGCGAAGGCGGCCTCGTAGGCGCTGGAGTCCACGACGAAGGGGCGGTCGAACTGGTAGCGGGTCTCGCGCAGTTCGCGCAGCAGCGGGGAGAACAGGCCGCCCGCGGCGAGCAGGACGGGGGAGAGGCGGCGCACCGGGACGGGGTCGGTGCCGGCCTCGGCGGTGAGGCGCTCGACCATGGTGCGCACGGGCAGGGCGGGGCCGGTGGGGACGTGCCAGGGGCGGCCCCAGGCGCGCTCCTCGCCGGCGACCTCGACCATGGCGCGGGCGACGTCGGGCAGGTAGGTCCAGCTGTGCGGGGCGTCCGGGTCGCCGAGGACGGCGACCGGGCGGCCCCTGAGCAGGGCGGGCACGGCGCGCGAGGCGAGGTGGCCGCCCTCGGTGACGCCGGGGCCGAAGAAGTCGGAGGCCCGCACCTCGACCGCGCGGATCCGCCCGGCCTCGTGCAGGGCCCGGGCCTGCTCCCAGGCCGCGGCGCGGACCCGGCCCTTGGGGCCGGTGGCGGCGAGCGGGAGGTCCTCGGTCATCGGCCGCTCCACCGGGCCGTAGCCGTACAGGTTGCCGAGCATCACCAGGACGGCCCCGCTGTCCTCGGCGGCCGCGCACAGCGCGGCGGCGAGCGCGGGCCAGTGCCCGGCCCACTGCGGCAGCGGCGGCGCGGCGCAGCCGTGGATCGCGACGGCCCCGCGCGCGGCCTCGGCCAGCCGCGCCGGGTCGCTCGCGTCCAGGGCGAGGTGCTCGACGCCGTCGGCGGGGGCGGCGGGGCGCCCGGTACGGGTGACGACCCGGACCTCGTGGCCCTGTTCGGCCAGCAGGCGGGTGGTGGCGGCCCCGGCGGGCCCGTGTCCGACGACGAGGTGAAAGCTCACGCGCCCACCTTAGGGGCCGTCGCCGACAGGCGCTGACGGTTTGTTCCGGTCTGGGAGAGCTCGACAAATACCTGGTATGGCAATAGCAAAAAAGGACCTATGCTGTCGGGCGTTCAAGATCTCTTCACAGGAAAAACAGGTCTGCCCGCATGAAGCTGCCCCGGGTGTCCACCGTCGTCGCCGCCGCGGTCCTGGCGCCCGCCGTCCTCTTCCCCTCCTCGGCCTCCGCCGCCGACGCCCCCCAGCCCACCGGGCTCACCGGCCCTGACACCGCCTCCGGCTCCACGCCGGACGTCACCCCCGGCGACGACGGCGTCAACGGCGGCCCGGGCACCAGCAGCCGCCCCCAGGCCCCCGAGGGGCAGGAGCAGCGCGACCGCGCCGAGATCCAGAAGCTCCTGGACGACAAGAACACCGGCCCCGGTGTGCGCGAGGCCGCCGAGCAGGCCCTCAAGGGCAACGCCGCCCAGCTGCGGCACTTCCTGGAGATCGACTTCCCCAAGAACCGCCTGGACGACCTGCGGGTGAAGGTCTCCCAGTACATGCACCGCGGCGGCCCGGCCGTGCGCGCGGCCGGCGGCAAGGTGCTGCAGGGCAGCGAGGCGGAGCTGCTGAAGTTCCTCTCGGAGGGCCTGCCGGCCGCCCAGGCCGAGGACGCGGACCGCGCCGAGATCCAGAAGCTCCTGGCCGACCCGGACACCGGCCGCGGCGTGCGCGAGGCGGGGGAGAAGGCCCTCAAGGGCGGCGCCGCCGAGCTGCGGCACTTCCTCGACGTCGAGCTGCCCAGGCAGCGCGCCGACGACAACCGCGTCAAGGTCTCCCAGCTGCTCGCCACCGGCGGCCGCGAGGTGCGCGAGGGCGCCAACAAGGCGCTGGACGGCAGCGACGCGGACGTCGCGAAGTGGCTGGCGGAGGGCTACCCCAAGGCCAAGGCCTCGGACGACCGCGTCGCGCTCTTCGTCGCGCTGTCCGACAAGAACACCGGCCCGCACACCACCGAGGCCGCCAAGAAGGCCCTCGCCGGCACCCCCGCCGACGTCGCCCAGTTCCTGAGCGACCTGCCCAAGCTGCGCGCCACCGACAACCGCGTCAAGGTCTCCCAGCTCATGGAGACCGGCGGCCCGGCCGTGCGCGCGGCGGCCGGCAAGGCGCTGGAGGGCAGCTACGACGACATCGTCAAGTTCCTCGCCGAGGGCTGGGCCACGGCCCGCGCCGCGGACGAGGCCGCCGCCGGCAAGCCCGCCGAGAAGCCGGCCGACAAGCCCGCCGGGCAGCAGGACCAGGGCGCCCAGCAGCCGCAGACCGTCCAGCCGGCCGCCCTGACCGGGACCGGCAGCACCGGCACCACCGGGACCACGGTCACCGGCGCCACCAGCACCACCGGCAGCGGCTCGCTCGCCGCCACCGGCACCGAGGGCCTCGGCTGGGAGGCCGGCGGCGCCGCCGCGGCCCTCGCCGCGGGCGCGGCCCTGGTCGCGCTCTCGCGCCGCCGCTCCGCCGAGAGCTGACACGCCGGGACTGACACGCCGGGACCGACACACCGAGGGCTGACCCCCGCTCGCGTCCGGCCCCCGAGCTCAGCGCCCGCCTTCGGTGAACCTGCGCGCGAGCCGCTCACGCCAACGCGCCGCGTCGGAGCCGTCCAACTGCCCCTCGAAGGCCCGGCGGGCGGCCGCCACCAGCTCCTCGACCGTCCCCGCCCCGGGCCCGGCGCAGTGCCCGGTCGCGGCGCCGTACACCGCCCACAGCGCCCCCTCGGTCGGGTCGTCCAGACCCAGGCAGGTCGCCACCCCGCGCCCGGCCAGCGCCTCGGCCGGCACCGCCTCGAAGACCCGCCGCAGCCGCTGCCCGTCCGGCACCCCCTCAGCTCCCGTCCCCGCCACCCTCGCCGCTGCCGCTGCCGTTGCTGCTGCCCAGGAGCCACCGCTCCCGCTGCCTGCGCCGCCGTCGGCGCTGCTCCGCGCCGCGCAGCAGGTCGCCCGCACCGAGCGTCACCGCCGCCACCGCGCGCACCCACCCCGGCCCGCCGCGCGAGGCCCACACCACGCACCCGCACCCGGCGAGCACCAGCACCAGCACCCCGACCAGCACCGCTCCGACCATCTCGGTGTCACCCCTCTTCTTCCTTCACCGGTTCGGCCACGAATCCTCGCATGTGCCAGGATGCGGATCCGAACACCGAACAGGACCGACGACGAAGGAGACACCCGTGGCCAACGCCCGGTTCGCCACCCTGCACACCACGGCGGGCCCGATCCGGCTGGAACTGTTCCCGTTCCACGCGCCGAAGACGGTCCGCAACTTCGTCGAACTCGCCGAGGGCGCCCGGGAGTACACCGACCCGCGAACCGGGGAGCCGGGCAGCGGCCCGTACTACGACGGCACGACCTTCCACCGGGTGGTCAAGGGCTTCATGATCCAGGGCGGCGACCCGACCGGCACCGGCACCGGCGGGCCCGGCTACGCCTTCCCGGACGAGTTCCACCCGGAGCTGTTCTTCACCAGGCCGTACCTGCTGGCGATGGCCAACTCCGGCCCGGGCACGAACGGTTCGCAGTTCTTCATCACGGTGGGCACCCCCACCCACCTCAACCGCAAGCACACCATCTTCGGCCAGGTCGCCGACGCCGCCTCCAAGGCCGTGGTGGACGCGATCGCCGCCGCCGAGACCGACGGCGAGCGCCCGGTCCAGGACGTGGTGATCACCGAGGTCGAGATCACCCACGCGTGAGCCCGGAGCGCGTGAGCCCGGAGCCGGCGGCCTTCCCGCCCCGCCCGGTACGCGGCGTGCGCGCCCGCTACGTGTTCCAGGGCGGCTGCCCGAGCGCCGTCGCCGACGCCACGGTCGACTTCGAGCCGTGGGAGGAGGGCGTGCACCTGGAGGTCGCCGACGGCGCCACCGTGCGCGGGACCCCCGGGCCCGGAGACCTCGACCGCTGCCACGCCGCCCTGGTCGAGGGTGTGCGTGCCGAGCTGGCCGAGCAACTACCCGGCACCGTAACGGCGTTGGCGCTGGTCGTGCACCACACCACGGTGCACGACGTGGACACCGGCGAGTACGCGTACCGCAGGGCCGGGCGGGTGGCGGTGCGCGAGGTGCTCGCCCTCCTGGACGCCGAACGGCCGAGCCGCCGCCCGGAGAAGTACGGGCGGCGGCAGGGGAGTTGACGCGGGCGGGAGTCCAGGCCGGAGCTCAGCAGCCGCCCGCCGGGCGCTCCCGGGTCACCAGGTCGGCGCGCCCCGCCGTGGCGTCCAGCCACACCACCCGGGTGCCCCGGTCGGCGGCCACCGCGTACTGGCCGCCGCGGTCGCAGGAGACCCGCTGCGCCGGGCCGCCCGCCAGCGGCACCTGCCACAGCTTGGGCAGCGCCGCGTTGGTCCAGCCGCCGGCCGGCTTCGCCGACGTCAGCTGGTAGCTGACGGCCTGGTCGGAGGCGGTCAGCGTGGCGAACCGGGGGGCCTGCGGGGAGCTCGCGGCCAGCACGTCCACGATCCCCGAGCCGTCCACCGCGCCCGAGCGGATGGTGCTGCGCCCGGCCGGGTCGACGGGGGTGTCCAGCCAGACCAGGCGCCCGCCCGCCAGCAGGGTGGAGGAGGTGCGGCTGGGCCCGGAGCCGGCCGGGGCGTGCGCGGTGTACTGGGCGGTGACCTTGCCCGCCGCGATGGAGTAGACGGTCGGGGCGGTCACCGTCCGGTCGCCGTCCTGCCAGGTCTCGGTCCAGCCGATCAGGCCGTCGCGCAGGGTCAGGCCGAAGAGGCCGTGCCCCTCGGGCAGCGGGATCCCGACCGCCGGGGCCCCGTCGTGGACGAGGTAGGCCCGGGTGCGGCCGGTGGTGTGGTCGGTGAGCGCGTAGGCGGTGTCCGGGCCGGAGACCTGGAGCCCGTCGAGGCTGTCGGTGGTGCGCAGCAGGCTGCGCACCGGGCCGGTGCCGGTGAGCGGGGCGGTGAGGATCTCCTTGCCGGGGCCGCCGGTTCCGCCCTGGGCCTCCCAGACGGCGGTGGTGCCGTCGGTGGCGGCCCAGCTGTGGAAGCGGCCGTCCTGGGGGCTGAGTCGTACGGGCTTGCCGCGGCCGTCGGTGGTGCCGGTGTACAGCCCGTTGCCGTCGGGGCCGTCGGCCAGGAGTACCCAGTGGCCGTTGGCGGCGACGGGGGTGGCCTGGCCGTTGGGGGCGGCGGGCAGCAGGGTGCGGGCGTCCATGCCGAGCCGCTGCTGCCAGCCGGCGCGGATCCCGTGGGCGTCGAAGGCGGCGGCGACGGCGCGCAGTTGGCGCTTGTCCAGGCCCTGGTCGCGGCCGGCGGCGAGGACGGCGTCGCGTCCGGCGAGGAAGTCGTCGGAGGGGGTGAGGTAGTCGGCGAGGGCGTGGTAGACGACCCGGTCGGCGGTGAGCGGGTCGAGGGTGCGCCGCACCTCCCACAGGGCGCCGCCGAAGATGGTGGAGTTCAGGTGCACCCCGCCGGTGTCGACGTCCAGGGTGCCCAGGTAGTCGTCGACGGTGGTGCGGTGGTCGTCCAGGCGGCGGTTCGCGCAGTCCTGCGGGGTGCCGGTGCGGCACAGCGACTCGCCGAGCAGTGCGGCGGTGGGGTCGTCCATGGCCAGGCCGCGGGCGGTGACCTCGATGGCGTTGCCGAAGTAGTCGGCGAGGGCCTCGTTCATGGCGCCGGACTGGCCGAAGTAGGTCAGGTTGGCGGTGTGGTCGATGACGGCGTGGGTCATCTCGTGGCCGGAGACGTCCAGGGCGGCGGAGAAGGGGTAGTGGCCCGGGAGGGCGCCGTAGACCATCTTGCCGCCGTCCCAGAAGGCGTTCGGGAACGGGGCGCCGTGGTCGCTGACGTTGACCACGGAGACGATCGGGCCGCCCTGGCCGTCGAGGCCGTTGCGGCCGAGGCGGTCGCGGTAGAAGTCGTACACGATCCCGGCGTTGACGTGGGCGTCGGTGGCGCCGTCGTCCCCGGCGGCGGCGGGGAAGGCGGGGGTGGGGGAGGAGGCGGGGACGGCGTCGGCGGGCATGACGTGGTCGAAGTCGCCCGCGTCGCGGCCGCCGGCGTCGTAGGTGGTGACGGCGGCGGGGCGGGTGAGGTCGGTGAGCTGGTAGCCGCCGTCGGGGCGCTGGGCGATGTTGACGGCGGCGGGGCGCCCGTGGGCGTCGGGGGCGGTGCCGGTGGCGGGGCGCAGGCCGTCGGCGGTGGCGGCACCGGGGGCCGTGGGCGCGGCCGTGGTCGCGGCCGCCGGGCGGGGCGCGCGGGCGTCGTGGGCGAGGGCGACGGTGCCGGTGGTGGCGTCGACGTACACCTCGCGGGCGGTGGCGCCGGTGCCGCCGGTTCCGCCGGAGCCGGGGCGCACGGTGTAGTGCTCGGTCAGGCGGCCCGGGCCGCCGGGCAGGACGACGGCGCCCAGGTCCTCGGCGGTGGCGCCGGTGCGCTGCTGCGGGTCGCTCAGCGCGTCGAGCGCGGCGGCGCGCAGGGCCTCGGCCGGGACGGCGGGGGTGGTGGGGGCGGTCAGGCCGGTGAAGTAGCGTCCGCCCACCGACTCGACCTTCTGGGCGTCGCCCTGTCCGGTGAGGTGCACCAGGTACTGGCCGCCGAGGACGGGGATCCCGCCGTGGCGCTGCTCGAACCTGACGGTGCGCCGGCCGTCGGGGCCGGGGGTGGAGGCGAGTTCGGTCAGCTCGCCGGTGTCGACGCGGTAGCGCTCGGGGTGGGCGGCCAGGTGGTCCCGGGCGGCCCGGACCGGGTCGCCGGGGGCGGGTTCGGCCAGGCCGGTCACCAGCTGCGGGGCGGCGGTGTCCCGGCCCTCGACCAGGGCGGGCACCGGGTCGGCGCCGCCGGCGCTCGGCGCGGACGCCGGTGCGGGTGCCGGCGCGGCCAGGGCGGTCGGTGCGGTCAGGGCCAGCGCCACGGTGGCGGCGGCGACGGCCAAGGTACGGGCGGTGCGCGGGTGTTGGGGCACGGCGGTCCTCTCGCGTGCGGATGCGGGGGCGCGACGGCACGGCGGTGCGGTCGCGCCCACCCACCATATGCAGTCCGGCGACATATGTCGATTGACTGCTCATCACGTGCGGTCCCGCGCGCCTCCCCGCTCCCCTCAACGTCCCCGTGCGGGAGGTGCGTTCACGCACCTCCCGCACCCTGCCCCCCCACCCTCAGGTACACGGCCCTCCAGCCGCCCACGCACACCCCG
>NZ_JBHZCY010000011.1:28380-37395 GCF_042786665.1 Kitasatospora sp. NPDC059146
CCACCAACATTAGCCCGGCGGGCTACATTTGTCGTTGCACTCCCAACCCGGGGGGCCCCCGCGCCCCCCCCCCCCCCCCAAACCGGCCCGGGGGGGGGGGTGGGTCCCCCCCCCCCCCCCACGGTGCCACCGCTCCCTCAGGTCCTCGGCCGTCCAGCGGCCCAGGAACACCGCGCCGTAGACGGTGAGCGGGAGGGGCAGGGCGAACAGCGGCACCGACAGCCAGCTCGGCCGGCCGGTGCTCATCCGCCCCCGCTCGTCCAGCCACACCGTGATCTCGTGGCCCCGCGGATACGGCCCCTGCGGCCGCTCCGCGCTGAACTCCCGCCCGTCGACGCTCCAGCGGAACGTGCAGGCGTAGGTCTTCGCGCCCAGGCCGCCGCCGTCCCCGCCCGGTTCCTGGCCGCTCACCCGGCAGCCCGTCACCCAGGCCGTCGTACGGCGCGGATGGCCCAGCCGCTCCCGCACGGTGCCGGCGACCTGCGCGGCCAGGAACACCGTGAGCAGTGCCAGCAGCAGGAACCCCACCGCCCGGGTGCCCGTCCCGCGCTCCCGCTCCGGGGCGCGGCGGCGCACCGGGAGCCAGGCCGCCGGGAGCGCCGCCGCCGCCGCCGCGCACAGCCACCACAGCCACCCGGGCACCGGATCGTCCTGCGACCACGGCCACAGCGCGGCCGAGCCCGCGAGCGCCGACGTCACCGTCGCCGCCGCGGTCACCGCCACGCACCGTCGTTCGAACCCCGTCCCGGTCACACCCGCCCCCGACGCCGCAGTCCCGCCACCGCTCCCGATCCTGGGCCCGCCCGGCCCCCGTGGCCAGGCTTCTCCCGCGACGGTGACAGGGCTGCGACATCGCCACGGCCGCACCGGCCGCGCCCTCCTCGCCGGCCCGGCGGTCGCGGACCGCCCCGCCGCGCCCGGTGGTCGCGAACTAGCCCGCCGCGCCAGGCTGTTCGAGGAGCCGGTCGAGGGCGAAGGCGAACCGCGCGTCGAAGTCGTCGCCCTCCAGGTGCCGCGCGACCCGGCCCAGCGCCGGGTGGGCGCCGTCGGCCAGCGCCCCGGCCAGGGAGTGCTCGCCGCTCTGGGCGGCCAGGGCCTGCTGCTCCTGGGTCAGGCCGAGCGCCAGGTACTGGATGCTCCAGAACGTCCAGGCCGCGCGCTGCTCGTCCAGCCCGCCCTCCAGCAGCGCGGCCAGTACGGCGTCGGCGTGGCGCAGGGTGGCCGGCTCGGCCGCGTACGTCCCGGCGACGATCAGCGCCCCGTCGCGGTGGGCCAGCAGGGCGCGCCGGTAGCGGTGGGACAGCTCGCGCACCCGCTCCCGCCAGGGCCCGGGCAGGCCGTCCGGGTCGACCCCGGCGACGATCGCGTCGGCCATCAGTTCCAGCAGCCGGCCCTTGGTCTTGGCGTGCCACAGCACGGTGTTCATCCGGACGCCCAGGCGCTCGGCGACGCCGCGCACCGACACCGCGCCGGCGCCCTTGTCGTCGAGCAGGTCGAGGGCCGCGCGCACCACGGCGGCGGTGTCCAGCCGGGGCTGCCCGGCGGGCGGAGCTTGCTTCTTGGTCACTGACCTAGTGTACTGGGGCCAACGCCATTGGTCACTGACCAAGAACCGTGGAGGGGACACCCATGACCACACCCACCCACCAGGTCGTCATCGCCGGAGCCGGCCCCGTCGGCCTCTGGCTCGCCGCCGAACTGCGCCTGCACGGCGTCGAGGTGACACTCCTGGAGACCCGCACCGAACCCGACCCGCACTCCCGGGCCACCTCCCTGCACCCGCGCACCCTGGAGATGCTCGACTCCCGCGGCCTGCTCGAACCCTTCCTCGCCGAAGGCGTCCGCATCCCCGCCGGACACTTCGCCGCCCTGCCCGCCCGCCTCGACTACACCCGCCTCGACACCCCCCACCGCTACACCCTCGCCCTGCCCCAGGCCCGCACCGAACACCTGCTCGCCGAGCACGCCGTCGCCGCCGGCGCCGACCTGCGCCGCGGCCACCGCGTCACCGGCCTCACCCAGGACGACGAAGCCGTCACCGTCCACGTCGAAGGCCCCGACGGCCCCTACCGCCTGCGCACCGCCCACCTGGTCGGCTGCGACGGCTCCCGCAGCACCGTGCGCCGCGCCGCCGGCATCGACTTCCCCGGCACCCCCGCCACCTTCTGGGCCTGGATGGGCGACGTCGTCCTCGACACCCCGCCCCGCACCCCCGCCCTCGCCAACGAGCGCGGCGCCCTCATGGTCTTCCCGCTGCCCGGCGGCATCCACCGCGTCGTCGGCAACGACGCCGCCACCAACCGCACCCGCCCCGACGGCCCGCCCACCTTCGACCAACTGCGCACCAAGGTCCGCCACATCGCCGGCACCGACTACGGCATGCGCGACCCCGGCCGGCTCTCCACCTTCGGCAACGCCGCCCGCCAGGCCGCCCACTACCGCCACGGCCGCGTGCTCCTGGCCGGCGACGCCGCCCACAGCCACTTCCCGGCCGGCGGCCCCGGCCTCAACGTCGGCCTCCAGGACGCCTTCAACCTCGGCTGGAAACTCGCCCGCGTCCTGCACGGCACCGCCGACGACACCCTCCTCGACAGCTACCACGCCGAACGCCACCCCGTCGGCGCCGAACTGCTGCGCAGCACCCGCGCCCAGAGCGGCCTGATGGCCGACCACAGCCCCGAGACCCTCGCCCTGCGCGACCTGCTCGGCGAACTCATCGACGGCGTCCCCACCTTCTCCGACACCCTGGCCGCCCGCTCCGCCGGCCTCGCCGTCCGCTACCCCGCCGCCCCCGACGGACCCGAGGCCCACCCGCTCACCGGCACCCGCGCCCCCGACCTCCACCTCGGCGCCACCACCCTGTTCACCCTGCTGCGCCCCGGCCGCCCCGTCCTGCTCGACCTCACCGGCTCCACCCGCCCGGACCACCTCGCCCGCCCCGGCCTGACCCTGCACAGCGCCCCGCTCACCCGCCCCCACCCCGGCTGGGACACCGCCACCGCCGCCCTGCTGCGCCCCGACGGCCACCTCGCCTGGCGCACCGACGCCCCCGACGGCCCCGGCCCCGCCGCAGCCGCCGCCCTCACCGCCTCGGGCCTGGCCCCCTGAGGGGCGCGCGGCCGGGGCCGCGGGGAGCCTCCCCGCCGCCCCGGTCCGCCCGGGGCCTCAGCCCGTGCGGCGTGCGGGGGTCTCGTCCTCGGCGCCGGCCACCCAGGCCGGCAGGGGCTCGCGCCGGGCGAGCCAGCCGGCGGCCGGACCGCCCAGGCCGGTGCGGGCGGCGACCACGCCGCCGGTGATCGCGCAGGTGGTGTCCACGTCGCCCAGGCCCTCGGCGGTGCTCCACAGGGCGTCGGTCAGGCTGTCGAGGTGGTGGGCGGCCGACCACAGGGCGAAGGGCACGGTGTCGCCGGCCCGCACCCGCTGCCCGTTGCCCAGCAGGTCCGCCGCGCGCCAGGGCTCGGTGTCCGGGGCGAGTTCGGCGGCCCGGGACAGGCCCTCGCGCACCGGGCCGGCCGGGGTGCGCCCGGCCACCTCGGCGAGGAAGGCGGCCCCGGCCGGTGCCGGTGCCGGTGCCGGAGCCCCGACGCCGCCGCGTCCGCGTGCGGCCAGCGCGGCCGCCAGCGCCACGGCCACCGCGCCGGCGATCCCCTCGGGGTGGGCGTGCGTCACCTCGGCCGACAGCGCGGCCTGTTCCGCGGCCTCGTCCAGGTCCGCGTGGAACCAGGCGCCCAGCGGCGCCACCCGCATCGCCGCCCCGTTGCCCAGGCTGCCCTGGCCGTCGAACAGCTTGCGCGACTCCTCGCGCCACGCCGACGGCCGCGCGGCCAGCCGGGGCAGCAGCAGGCTCATGCCGTTGCCGTAGCCGCGGTAGGCGTCGGCCAGGTACGTCGCCCCGAAGGCCTGGGCCAGGCGCTCCTGGTGCACCGCCTCGTACGCGGTGAGGATCCCGTACACCGACAGCGCCATCGCCGTGTCGTCGGTCCAGTGCCACGGGGTCTCCGGCGGCACCCGCCGGGCCCGGATCTGTGCGAACGCCGCCTTCGGTGTGCGGAAGAGCGGGAACCACCGCTCGCCGAAGCCGTCCCCGAGCGCCAGGCCCTCCAACGCGTCACGTGCTGCCGAATACGTCATGGCCGCATGATGGCACCGGCCGCGCCCCGGTGGCAGGGTGGTCCGGCGTCAGGCGGCCGTGACCGGCAGCAGGCCGCGCTCGCCGAAGACCTTCTTGGCGACGAAGGTCGCGTTCAGCGCCTTGGGGAACCCGCAGTACACGGCCGAGTGCAGCAGCGCCTCGGTGATCTCGACGGGGGAGAGGCCGACGTTGAGCGAGGCGTTGATGTGGACCTCCAGCTGCGGCTCGCAGCCGCCGAGCGCGGTGAGCATCCCCAGCGTCACCAACTGCCGGTCACGCGGGGCGAGTTCGGGGCGGCTGTAGACGTCGCCGAAGCCCCAGGCGACGACCTGGTGGGCCAGCTCCGGGCTGATGTCGGCCAGCGCGTCCACCACCCGCTGCCCGCCCTCCCCGTCGACCCGGGTGAGCACCTCCATGCCCCGCTCGAACCGCTCCCGCCGCTGCCCGGCCCCCTGCTCCGAAGCACCCATCGCGCCTGTCCTCTCCTCGTACCCGTTCCCGTGCCGCGGCCCCGGCCGACCGGCCCTGACCACGGAAGGAACCGTAGGACTTGGAGTGCACTCCAACTCAAGCCGGGCGCGGAACCACGGCCTCCACGACACCCGGACGCACGACACCCCGTCAGGGCGCCTGTTGCGGTTGGGTCACGGAGTGTCCGATTCATCGGGCATTGCACGGGAGTGCGGTGATTGATTTTGTTGGCGAGAATGTCATCGGACTCTCATACTGCCTGGTGAGAGACGTGATGGCCGGTCCGGGAAGGCCGCGGGGGAGCGGATTTCCGACGGTGGCCCACGTGCGACATTTCCGATCATTCCCATGGGGGAGTCCTTTGCCCGCGCCCGAGAACGAGAGCGCCGCGTTCACCGATCCGCCGCCGGAGCAGCAGCCGCAGCCGGCCGGCGTCGCGCCCGAGCCCGCAGCCACGCCGGAAGCGGCTGCCGTGCCCGTGCCCGCCGCCGACCCGGCCCCGGCGACCGCGGCCCCGCGCCGGCTGCCGCGCGCCGTCGGCGTCGCGCTGGCCACCGCCGGACTGCTCGCCGTCACGGCGGCCAGCGCCGCGGTGACCGTCGCCGTCGGCAAGCCGGACGGCCACCGGGCCGCCGCACCCGCGCCGCGTGCCACCGCCACCGCCGCCCCGGCGAGCGCCGGCGCGAGTGCCTCCGCGAGCGCCACGCCCTCCGCCGTACCCGTCCCGGTGCCGACGGCCGTCCCGACCGAGCCCGCCCCGGCCAGCACCGTCAAGGGCACCGTCAGCGGCGGCAAGCACGACGGCGACCTGCGCTACTTCCTGCTCCCGATCCCGGCCGGCGGCGAGTCCTACGGGCCCGCCGACGGGATGGCGATGACCCGCGACGACGTCTCCGAGATGTTCGGCAAGCCGGACGACATCGACACCATCCTCAGCCGCCTCGGCTACCGCGACGGCGCCACCCGCACCTACCGCACCGCCGACGGCACGGCCGAAGTCACCGTCACCCTGCTGCACTTCGGCTCCGCCGACCTGGCGAGCCGGTTCGTCCAGGGCTACACCGTCAAGTCGCAGGAAGCGATCGACATCGACGGCGACCCCAACGCCCACGGCTTCCGCCGCAAGCCCAAGAACGAGGCCTACACCGGCTCGATGACCGGCATCTCCAGCCAGGGCGACGTCCAGTACACCGTCGACGTCGAGGTCAAGGGCACGCCGGACAAGGCGCTGCTGAACGACCTGATGAAGCGCCAGCGCGAGTGGCTCGCCTCCGGGGGCTGAGCCCGCGCCCGCGCGCCCGCCCCACGACGTCCTCCCGCCCCTCCTCCTCTGGAGTCGCTTCCGTGACCACCGAACCCGAGCAGCCGCCGGCCGCAGCCGCCGACCCGTCCGCGTCGGCCGAACCGCCGACGCCGCCGCTGCCGCCCGTACCACCAGTGCCGCCCGTACCGCCCGTGCCACCGGTCCCGCCGGTGCCGCCCGTCCCGGCCCCGTCCCCCTGGTCGGCCGAAGGCGAGGCGATGGCACACCGGACGGCGCACCAGGCCCCGGCCGCGCCGGAGCCCGCCGCCCCGGAGCCCGCCGCCCCGGAGCCCGCCGCCCCGGAGCCCGCCGCTCCGGCCCCGGCCGTGGACGTCTACGCCGACTTCCTGTCGGCCGGCCCCGAGACCGCCCCGCGCCCGTCGCGCCGCCCCCGCCCGGTGCTGCTGTCCGTCTGCGCCCTGGTCGTGGGCGTGCTGGCCGGCGGCAGCGTCGGCTACGCGATCCAGGCCCAGCGCCCGCCCACGCCGCTGCCGCCGCTCCAGGTCGCCCTGCCCGCCTACCCGGCCGAGACGGTCGACCCGGCCGCCCTCGCCGCCGCCCAGCCCCCGCCGCCCGCCATCGAGGGCGACCTGCGCAAGCTGCTGATCAGCGCCCCCGACGGCAGCACCGCCTGGGGCGACTACCCGGACAAGCCCGGCTGGATGTCGATCGGCGAGCTCGCCGAACGCAAGGGCGACGCGGCCGTCGTCTTCAAGGACCTCGCCACGTCCGGCTTCCGTCGCGCCGCCGAGGTGGACTGGATGAAGGGCGACATCCGCTACCGGGTCACGCTCACCCAGTACACGCCCGAGCACATCGACGAGGCCGCGGCCTTCCACGGGCAGACCTTCGCCGACGACACCGACGGCGGCTACCGGGTGGACCCGGAACCCAGGCAGTGGTCCGACACCAAGGAGCGGTACTACTACGGCCACGCCGCCGCCCAGCGCGGCACGGTGCTGATGACCGTGGAGGTCTTCAGCCCCAAGCCGGTGGAATCCGGGGACCTCAAGGCCCTCGCCAAGCAGCAGTGGGAGCGGCTGACATGACCGACGACTCCGTGAGCGCCGTGCCGGCCACCCCGGCCGAGCTGCACGCCCAGGCCGCCCCGGCCGTCCCGGCCGAGCACACCCCCGAACCGGCCGCGCCCGCAGGCGAGTTCGCCCCGGCGGGCGCGCCCGCCACGCCGGACCCGACCCCGGATTCGCCCCCGAACCCCGCCTCCCGCCGCCTGCTGCGCGCGGGCGCCGCCACCGTCGCCGCCGCCCTGGTCGGCGTGGTCATCGGCGTCGGCATCATCAAGACCCGGTACGACGACCCCGCCCCGGTCGCCGCCGCCGGCCCCACCGGCACCCCGGCCCCGGCCGCCACCCCCACGCCCTTCGGCGCCAAGTCCAACGGCAGCCACTTCGGCTCGCTGCGCGACCTGCTGCTGCCCGTCCCGGCCGGCTACGCGCCGGGCCCCGACGAGGGCGGCTACGGCAACGACACCGAGCTCGGCGCCGGGCAGCTCTCCGACGAGATGGACGCCGAACTCCAGCAGGTCCCCAAGGACAAGCGCGACAAGCTCCGCTCCTACTGGCAGGGCCTGCACGTCAAGGGCACCGGCGTGCGGACCTACCGCAACGACGGCGGCAACCTGGTGGTCGGCCTGCGGCTGCGCCAGTTCAACCAGCAGGAGGTGCAACGGATCAACGAGTACACCGCGGTGTTCACCGGTGACACCGGCATCTTCCGCTCCGGCCCGCAGGTCCCCGGCCACCCCGAGGCGCACTGCTACCTGATGCCCGCGCCGCCCTCCGCGCCGATCGACTACCTGGAGTGCTCGGCCGCCGAGGGCGACCTCCTGGTGATCATGAGCGCCGAGGGTGTGGCACCGCTCCCCAAGGACAGGATCGTGGCCCTCTTCACCATGCAGCTCGACCGCCTCGCCAGCCCCGGAGCCTCCGTATGACCGACCACGCCGCCACCCCGCAGCCCGGGCCCGGGTCCGAGCCCACCCCGCAGCCCGCCCCGGAGTCCGGGCCCGCCCCGCAGCCCGCCGCCGACCCGGCCCCCACCACGGCGCCGACCGTCGAGGAGCCGACCGCCGAGGAGCCGACCGCCGAGGAGCAGGCCCTCGCGGCGCAGGCCGCCGAGGAGCAGGCCGCCCACCGCACCCGCCGTCGCAAGGCCGCGGTGCGCTGGGGCTGCGCCGTCCTGGTGTTCGCCCTGGCCGGTACCGGCACCGCGCTGGCCGTCACCGCGCCCGAGCGCACCGACATCCCCGGCCTGGCCACCGCCGGAGACGGCCGCTACACCTTCCCGCCGCTGGCCCTGCCGCCGCTGCCCTCGGGCAAGGCCGCGCCCAACCTCAAGGACAAGGCCAAGGACAAGGGCGCGGCCGTGCACCTGGCGGACCTGCGCCACCTGCTGCTGCCCGTGCCCAAGGAGGCCGGCGGCTCGGTGAACCCGCCGGTCTTCCCGGCCCCGACGGCCCCGACGCTCCCGGCGGGCTCGGCGGGCTCGGCCTCACCCACGGCCTCGCCCTCCGACACCCCGTCGGGAACCCCCTCGGCCACGGCGGGCCCGAGCGCCTCCGGCACGGCCACCGCGAGCCCCGAGGGGGCGGCCCCGGCGAACTGGGTGTCCTGCGACGCGCTGCTCGGCGACCTGCAGAACCCGGCCCGGATGCGGACCCTGCTGCGGCAGAACGTGTGCCGCGCGGCCACCGTCCGGGAGTGGACCGCCTCCGACGGCACCAGCACCCGGATCCGGCTGATGCGCTTCGGCACCTCCGCCGAGGCCTGGGACACCTTCTCCCGGACGCGCTCGGAGATCCAGCTCAAGGCCGCGCCCGACGCGAGGACCGCGACCTCCTCGGCCGACGGCGAGCTGCCGGACGGTGTCGAGGTGACCCGCAAGGAGTCCCGGGAGACCGCCGGCAAGGACGTGCCGACGACCCGTCTGGCGTTCGTGTCGGCCTCCGACGTGGTGGCCGTGATCACCATGACCAACCCGCGCGGCGTGCCCGCCGCGGCCTTCCGCCAGGTGGTCGACCTCCAGTCCGACCTGCTCGCCTGAGCCCGGCGCCCGCCCGAAGGCCCGAGGGCCCCGCACCCCCCGTTTC
>NZ_JBHZCY010000011.1:37405-99884 GCF_042786665.1 Kitasatospora sp. NPDC059146
CGGGGGGTGGGGGGCCCCTAGGGTCCGTCTTCGGGCTCCCGCCTGCGGGGCGCCGCCGGGGCACGCACCTCGCCGCGTTGTCGTCGGTCGCCCGATGGCCCCCAGCCTTCGGCCGGGAGGTGCCCCCACCGCATCGCCTCCCTCCTCCGCCTTGCGATGCACGCACCCCAACGCCGCCCCGCCCGCCCTCCGGGCGAACGACGGGAGTCCGAAGACGGACCCTGGGCCATCACGGCGCGGCGGGCGTCGGGACGATCCAGAGCTCGGCCGGGCCGTTGATGATCGCCGACTCCAGCCGGGCGGGTGCCGGGCGGGAGGGGTCCAGGGCGCTGTCGGGGTGGGCGCCGAACAGGCCGGCCAGGGCGACCTCGGCCTCCAGGCGGGCCAGGGGCGCGCCGAGGCAGAAGTGCGGGCCGTGCCCGAAGGCGAGGTGCTCCTTGTCGGGGCGGGTCGGGTCGAACTCGTCGGGCCGGTCCGGGTGGAGGTCCGGGTCGCGGCCGGCCGCGCCGAAGCCGAGCAGGATCGGTTCGCCGCGGCGGATGACCACGCCCTCGCCGAGGTCGATGTCCTCCAGCGGGTAGCGCAGCGGGACGTGCATGACGGGGCTCTCGTGGCGCAGGGTCTCCTCGATGACGTCCTCCCAGCCGAGGGCGCCGGTGCGGACGGCGGCCAGGTGGCGGGGGTGGGTGAGGAGGGCCTGGACGGTGCTGGTGATGAGGTTGACGGCGGTCTCGTACCCGGCGCCGAGCATCAGGAACAGGGTGTCGCGGGACTCCTCCTCGGTGCGTCCGGTGTCGCCGCCGGTGCTGAGCGCGGCGACGTCGCTGGCGAGGTCGGGGCCGGGTTCGCGCCGTTTGAGCTCCAGCAGGTCGGTCAGCGCCACGTTGATCTCGGCGCGCGAGAGCGTCATCTGCTCGTTGGCCGCCGTGGTGGTCAGCAGGGCGTCCATCGCCCGGCCGATCGGGGGCCGCAGGTCGGCGGGGACGCCGAACAGGTCGCAGATCACCGTCATGGTCAGCGGCAGGGACAGCGCCCGGCGCAGGTCCACGGCCTGGCCGGGGGCGAGTTCGCCCAGCGCGCCGACGAGGGCGGCGGTGGTGGCCTCGATCCGGGGGCGCAGCGCGGACACCCGCCGGGGTGAGAAGGAGGTCGCCATCCGGCGCCGGGCGGAGCGGTGTTCGTCGCCGTAGCGGTTGAAGAAGTTCTGCTGGAAGGCGATCGGGCCCATCGGCCAGCCCTCGGGCACCGCGGCCAGGCCGGGCCAGTGGCGGCGTGCGTCGCGGGAGACGCGGGGGTCGCCGGTGAGCGCGCGGATCACCGGGGCGCGGGTCACCGACCAGGCGATGATGCCGTCGGGGAGTTCGACGCGTACGGCCGGTCCGGCGCAGCGCAGCCGCGCGTTCTGCTGGTGGAGGGTGCGGGCGGTCATGTCGAGCACGGGGCAGCGGGGGGCGTCCGGGGCCATGGGCTTGCTCCTCGGGGAGCTCGGGGCCGGGTCTGAGCCCCGTTGTAGAGGGGGGCCGGTCGGGCGTCAACGGCGTACGGGCGCGGTCGCCGCGCGCCCGCCCGGACGGCCCCGTGCGGTCGCCGGGCCCGGTGGCCGTACGGTCGCCGGGGTGCTGCGCGGGCCCGGCCCGGCGGGTGTGCCGTACCCGAACGGTCCGCCGGGCGCCGGGCGGTGACGAAACGGTGACAAATCTCTGATGCCTCCCTTGCGTCAACCGGTGCTCCGCGGACTTACGATCATCGGCGCCCGGCGACCACACCGCCGGGTCACCACACATGGGGGAACGACGGATGAGCACACCGGCACCGGGCGGGTTCGGGGTCAACCACGCCGCGCTGGACAAGGCGCACGCCACGCTGACCAACCTGGCCCACGACTGTCCGGGCGCGGGCGCGGTCGCCGACGACGCCACCGGGACGGCGGTCACGGGCCTCAAGAACTGGGACAGCGCCGGGGCGTTGAAGGACTCGCTGGACGAGTGGCACCAGCAGGTCAAGGCGCTGACCGGGCGGCTGAACGCCAACGCGGGCGCGATGCAGAGCACCGGCGCCAACTACCGCAGTACCAACCTGTCCATCGCCCAGTCCCTCCAGGTGCAGTGACCATGCTCGGATACGAGGACGTCATCAACGCCAATCCGGACGCGCTGACCGCCGCCGCCACCCAGTGGCGCGCGATGGCGACGCGCTTCCACACCATGCAGACCACCATGGAGCAGGACGTCCTGGGCGGCGCGGGCAACGGCGGCGGCATCGGCGGCAACGGCCTGTTCACCCCGGGCGGCCCCGGCCTGCCGGGCAGCGGCAACGGCCTGACCGGCGGCCCCTGGTGGACGGGCGGCACCGCGAACCTGGCCAACACGGCGCTGCTGGCCACCAAGGGCCAGATCGTCGACGCCCAGACCGAGGCCAACGCGATGGCCTCGCTGCTCGACGAGGCGCACGCCGACTTCGCCGCCGCGCAGAAGCAGACCCGCGACGCGGCCGACGGCGCCGTCAAGGACGGCTTCAAGGTGACCGGCACCGGCACGGCGGTGTTCGACGAGAGCACGCTCGACCCGGCCACCCGCCAGGCCCTGCACCACGACCCGGAGGGCCGGCAGTCCTACCAGGACGCGGCCGACAGGTGGACCAAGGCGATCGCGGCCGGCGTCCAGGCCGCCACCCGCGCCGACCAGCGCATCGCCGCCGCCCTGCGCGGCGCCTCCAAGGCGGGCAACCCGCTGGACACCACCTTCAACGGCCAGGCCGTGGGCGGCGGCGACGCCGGTGACGCCCAGCGCGCCGCCGACCTGGCCACCCACCTGGACGACCTGACCCCGGAGCAACTGGTCCAGCTGCAGGACCTGATGAAGGACAAGGCCGACCACCCCGCCTTCTCCCAGGGCCTGTTGGACCGGCTCGGCCCGGACGGCACGCTCAAGCTCGCCGGGAAGCTCAGCAGCCCCGGCGGCGACAAGAAGGCCGCCTACACCGACCTCCAGGGCGGCCTCACCCACGCGCTGGCCTCCGCCACCCAGGACACCAGTACCGACTTCTACCGGCGCTGGCGCGCGGGCATGGCCAAGGTCGGCTGCGACGCGGACCACAACTACGGCTCCAACACCGAGCCGGTGTACGGGTACCAGGTCCTGACCACGCTGATGGCCAAGGGCGACGCGAAGTACTCGGCCGGGATGCTCGGCGACCTGGCCGACGACATCACCGCGGCGGAGAAGAAGACCCCCGACGCGTGGGCCTACAAGGCCAACCACAACGGCACCGCGCTGGGCGCCGACCCGCTGGACAACGTGCTCGCGGTCATGGGCCGCGAGCCGGACGCCGCCACCGCCTACCTGGACCCGAACTCCGGCGGCGGCAACCAGCACCTGCACTACCTGCTCAAGGACCGCAAGTGGCCCGAGGGCTGGGTCACGTCGATGGCCGGCCCGTTCAAGACGCCCGACCCGCTGGCGCAGAGCGGCCTGGGCGCGGCGCTGGAGGCCGCCACCACCGGCCAGCCGGCCGGCGCCCCGCACACCGGGCACCACACCGAGGCCCAGGCCCGGATCATGCACGACACCGTCACCACCCTGGACGAGGGCCAGGGCGGCACCAAGGTCAACGCCAACCTGCGCCAGCCGCTGGCCAACGCGCTGGCCGACTACACCAACGACAGCCACGAGATCTTCAACGGCCGCAACTCCCAGTACCTGGACCACGGCAGCACGGTGTGGACCGACGCGAACGGCACGGTGCACATGGGCGTCGGCGAGGACAGCCTGGTGCGGGTGATGCGCGGACTGTCCGACAACCCCGACGCGTACGCCACCCTGCACCAGGCCGAGAGCGCCAAGATCGCCCAGGAGCTGTCCTCGATCGGGCCCAACCCCTCGCAGAACGACATCCAGGACGTGATGAACAAGGGCGCCGCGAGCCTGGGCGTCTACGACGCGATCCGCGCCGACGTCGCCATGGGCCAGCGCGACGACGCCAACCTCCAGGCCGACTGGAAGGCCAAGGTGGCCTACCACGTGGTCGGCGCCCCGCTCACCCCCATCCCGTGGGTCGGCGACAGCGCCCAGCGCCTGGTCGACACCTGGGCCTGGGAGTGGGACAACCAGATGAAGGACCACAACAACAGCGTCGCCAACGCCAAGATCTCCGACACCTACCTGGACGCCAACAACGAGATGACCCACCTGGTCAGCGGCTGGGCCAAGGACCGCGGCACGGACCCGGACAGCAGCATGATCCACGTCGTCGAGGACGCCTCCCACGACCGCCGCTCCACCAGCGCCACCACCGCGGGCCACTTCCTGGGCCGCGGCAACTCCTGACGCATCGTCAATTCCTGACGCACCGTCAACTCGACTGCGGCCGCCGCCCGCCGCCCACGCCGGGCCCCGCGCCACCGCCGCCCCCAGCGTCAAGCCCGCCCCCCCGCACACCGCCCGGGCGCCCCCCCCCCCCCCGCGGGGGGGCGGCGGCCGCAGCGCGTTCTCAGGAGCGGTGGTACTGGACGGGGGTGTGCACCTCGCCGCCCAGCTCGCCGGCCGCGCGGCGGGCCCAGGAGGGGTTGCGCAGCAGCTCGCGGCCGAGCAGGACGGCGTCGGCGCGCCCGGCGGCCAGGATCTCCTGGGCCTGGGCCGGCTCGGTGATCAGGCCGACGGTGGCCACCGGCAGGCCGACCTGGTCGCGCACCGCCTCGGCGAAGGGCACCTGGTAGCCGGGGCCGGCCTCGATCGCGGCGTCGGGCACCAGGCCGCCGGTGGAGACGTCCAGCAGGTCCACGCCGTGCGCCTGGAGCTCCTTGGCCAGGCGGACGGTGTCCTGCGAGGTCCAGCCCTCGCGCCCGTCCTGCGGGTTCTCGGTGAGCCAGTCGGTGGCCGAGACGCGGAAGAACAGCGGCAGCTCCTGGGGCCACACCTCGCGCACCGCGTCGACGACCTCCAGCGCGAAGCGGATGCGGCCCTCGAAGGAGCCGCCGTAGGCGTCGGTGCGGCGGTTGGTCTCGGGGGAGAGGAACTGGTGGATCAGGTAGCCGTGGGCGCCGTGGACCTCGACGACCTGGAAGCCCGCCGCCAGGGCGCGCCGCGCGGCGTCGGCGAACTGCCCGACGATCTCGGCGATCTGATCGACCGTCAGCTCCTCGGGGGTGGTGTGCTCGGGCGAGAAGGGCAGCGCGCTGGGGGCGACCGGGGTCCAGCCGTGCTCCTCGTCGGGGCTCAGGGCGCGTCCGCGGTCCACCCAGGTCCGCTCGGTGGAGGCCTTGCGCCCGGCGTGCCCGAGCTGGACGGCCGGGACGGTGCCCTGCGCCTTGAGGAAGTCGGTGATCCGGCGGAACGCCTCGACCTGGGTGTCGTTCCACAGCCCGAGGTCGTACGGGCTGATCCGCCCCTCGGGGCTGACCGCCGTGGCCTCCGTGATGATCAGCCCGGTGCCCCCGGCGGCCCGCGCCGCCTGGTGGGTGTAGTGCCAGTCCGTGGGGGCCCCGGCGGCCTCTCCGGCCGGTGCGGCGCTGTACTGGCACATCGGCGGCATCCAGACCCGGTTGGGAACGGTCAGCTCCCGCAGCGTGTACGGGGTGAAGAGGGTGGTGCTCATGTCGGACTCCCGGTGGGAACGGCAGCGCCAGGACACAGGCGCTTGCTGATGCGCTTTATATGTCCAAACAATAGTTGCACAGGACGATACTTTCAACGGCGGCCGCCTGCCCGGGGGCCTCAGACTCGGCCAGTTCGAGCGCCCGCGCCCGGTCGGCGCCGCGCAGGGTCAGGTCCCAGCAGCGCAGCACGGCCACCGCGTGGGCCAGGCCGTCGTGTTCGAACACGCCGCCGCCCGGGGCCGTCGCGCCCGGTGCCGTCGTGTCCGGCGCCGTCGTGCCCGCGGCCGGCGCGCCCGGGGCCGTCGGGTCCGCGCCGAGGGCGGTGAAGGCCAGGCCGACCGCGCCCAGCATCCGGTGGAAGTCCGCCAGCCGCCGCGAGCGGCCGGGGCCGTCCTCGTCCTCGAACCGGAACGCGGCGAACTTGACATCCTCCCCGCGCTAAAGCGCGGGGATTCCGGCCGCGCCTGCGGCACGGGGCTTGCGCCCGGTGCGGCCGGCGTTCCGGTGGGTTCCTGTTTCAACGGGCCGTGCCTGGCGTGGGATCGCCACGCCGGGTCTCACCGGTCCTCCGCAGGCGTTTAGCCTGTCCGCCTGCCCGGCGGCCAGGATGTTCCGAGCGGCGTTGAGGTCACGGTCATGGAGCATGCCGCATGCGCCACAGGCCCACGCCCGGATGTGCAGGGGTTTGGGTCCGTCGCGGTGTCCGCACGCCGAGCACAGCTGGGACGACGGGAACGTGCGGGGCGCGATGCCGACATGACGTCCGTACCGGGCCGCCTTCTCCTTGAGCAGGCGCCGGAAGGTGGCCCATCCGGCGTCGTGGACGGACATGGCCAGGCGGCCTCGGGCGAGGCCGCGCACGTTCAGGTCCTCCAGGTGCACCGCTTGGTTCTCGCGGATGATCCTGGTGGTCTGCTGGTGCAGCCAGTCCTTGCGGGTGTCGGCGACCTTGGCGTGCGCCCTGGCGACCTTGCGGCGGGCCTTGGCCCGGTTCTTCGACCCCTTGGCCTTGCGGGACAGCTCCCGCTGTGCGGCCTTGAGCTTCTTCTCGGCCTTGCGGAGAAAGCGGGGGTTGTCGATCACGCTGCCGTCGGAGAGGACGGCGTAGGTGGTCAGCCCGAGGTCGATGCCGACCTCGGCATCGACCTCGGGCAGGTACTCGGGTTCCACGTCCACGACGAAACTCGCGTGGTACCTCCCGGCCGCGTCCAGCACGACCGTCACCGACGACGGATCAGCAGGCAGCGGCCGCGACCACTTCACCCGCACGTCACCGATCTTCGCCAGGTTCAGCTTCCCGTTGCCCCGCAACCGGAATCCGTTGCGGGAGAACCGCAGCGACTGCCGGCTGTCCTTGCGCGACTTGAACACCGGCAGCCCCACCGGGCGTCCCTGCCGCTTACCAGACACCGAGTCGAAGAAGTTCCGGTAGGCCGTGTCCAGATCGCGCAGGGACGACTGCAACGCGTCCACCGACACCGACCCCAGCCACGACCGGGCATCCGTCCTCTTCGCCTCCGTGATCACCGCCTTGGCCAGAGCACCGGTCGCAATCCTCGACCTGTCCGCCTTCCATGCGGCCCTCCGCAGGGCGAGCGCATCGTTGTACACCACCCGCGCACACCCGAACGTACGTGCCAGCAGCTGCCGCTGACCCGCCGTCGGATAGATACGAAAGGAGTACCTGAGATGCACGAGAATCAACCTACCGGCAGGCACTGACAGTCAGACGCGGCCGCCAGCTGGGCGGTGCGCCCAGGCGGGCACCGCCTCTGACCTTCCTTCGACCACCGCCGCCCTCGGAGCATCGTTGCGTCGTCGCAGAGGCCGAGGCTACTGCCGGTCGGACGGCTCCGGCGCGAACTTGACAAGCCGTCAGATCCGGGCCCCGGAAATCCGCTGGCGCCGGCCCGCCAGGGCGGAGATACTCGCCCGTCGGCGGGGCGGACGAAGGGGGAACGGGCGGGCGTGGAGGTCTTCGAGTGCAGGGCGTGCGGCACCGCGCTGACCGGGCCGCTGACGCGGGTCCCCTACCCGGTCTACGCCGGGCTGCCCTTCGGCAACGGCGTGGCCATGCCCGTCCTGATGGACCCGGGCACCTACGCCGTCGACGGTGACCCGGCCCGCGGGCCCCGCCCGACCGTCATCGCCCCCGGCGACGCCCACGGCACCGCCCTCGTCCAGCGCCGCGAACTCGGCGCCTGCTGCGGCATCGACGGCCGCTACGGCCCCAACGTCACCTGCGCCGGCTGCGGACGCAAGGTCGCCACCAGGATCGACGACTGCTCGCTGTGGCAGGCCACCTGGCTGGAACCCTCCGCGGTGCGCCCCGTCCCGGCCGGCCCCGACGCCCCGATCGCCGACTGGCACACCGTCACCGACCGGTGGTGCGCCACCGACCCGTCGGACGGCGACGGCAACCGGAGCATCCGCTGGGACGTGGAGGCCGCCGTGACCCTGGCCCACCTGGTCCACGCCGCCGACGGCGCGCCCCTGGACCTCGCCACCGGCCCGCTCGCCCAGGCCTTCCGCCCCCTCCTCGCCCAACTGCCGCCCCCCGCCGCCGGACCGGCCCGCCCCGCCCTGCGGGCCGCCCTGGCCGGACCGGGCCGACCGCTGCCCCACCGCCGCCCCGACCTCGCCGTCGTCCCGCGCCACCCCCGCACCGGCGAGTCCTGGCCCCCACCCCCCGGCGTGGCCGCCGTGCCGCTGGCCGCCGAGTTCTGGGCCGCCCTCGCCTTCCGCGACGAACGCGAACTCGCGCCCGCCACCGGCGGCCTGCCTCCGGGAGTCGAACGCGACGACCCCCTCCCGCCCCACCCCCGCTACCCGGGCTACCTCGACCGGCGGGTCCTGCGGGCCGCGCTCGACCGCCTGAACGGCGTCGCCGACACGGCGGACGAGCCATGGTGAGGAGCGACGGCGGCGCCGCCCGGGAAAGGACCCCGGGCGGCGCCGCCGCCTTCACACGCCGACCGTCAGCGCACCGTCTGCGCCACCCGCTGCGCCGGGACGCCCGGCGTCCGGTCCGTACCCGGCGCGGCCGGGGAGGCGCCCAGCGCGGTGCCGCGGGTCTCCTCCGCCCACAGCACGCACACCAGCAGGCCCAGCGCCGTCACCCCGGCGGCGATCAGCATGGTCGGGCCGGTGCCCAGGCCGGTCAGCGACAGCGGCAGCAGGTAGGTGCCCACCGCGGCGCCGATCCGGCTGACCGAGGTGGCCATGCCCACGGCGGTGGCCCGGACCTCGGTCGGGAACAGCTCGTTGGGGTAGGTCCAGTCCAGCACGTTCGGCCCCCCGCACAGGAAGGCGTACGCGCACAGCGCGGTCAGCGCCACGGCCGCCGGGGCGGTGGGCCACACCCCCAGCAGTGCCAGCGGCACGGTCATCAGCGCGAAGGACCAGACGATGACGGGGCGCCGGCCCTTGGTGTCGATCAGGCGCAGCGCCGGGTAGCAGCCCAGCAGGAAGACCAGGCTGATCAGCCCGGTGCCCAGGGTCTCCGTCACGGTGCCGCCGGGCATGCCGAAGGAGGAGAGGATCTGCGGGCCGAAGGTGAGCATCGCGAACAGCGGGCCGACCTGGCACAGGAAGAACAGGCCGCAGAACAGGGTGCGGCGCCGGTAGGGCGGGGTCATCAGCAGCCGCAGCCCGCCGGCGGCGCGGGCGCGCCCGGCCGGGTCGGGCATCAGCTCGCGGCCGTCGACCCGCACCCCCAGGTGCTTCTCGACCACGCGCACCGCCTCGCCGACCCGCCCGTTGGCGGCCAGCCAGCGCGGCGACTCCGGCGAGCCGCGGCGGATCACCAGGAAGACCACGCACAGCACGGTGGAGCTGGCCAGCATCCACCGCCAGCTGCCCGGCCCGGCCAGCTCCAGGAACAGGTAGCCCACCACGTAGGCGAGCACCGAGCCGGCGTACCAGGCGACGATCTGCTGGCCGAGCAGCCGCCCGCGGTGCTTGGCGGGCAGCCACTCGGCCAGCAGGGAGGTGGCGATCGGGTAGTCGGCGGCCACCGCCATGCCGAGCACGAAGCGCAGCACGGTGATCGCCCACACCGAGTCGACCCAGAACGAGAGCACCGAGCAGGCGACCATCACCAGCAGGTCGGCGGTGTACATCACCTCCCGGCCGATCTTGTCGGTCAGCACGCCGAACACGGCGCCGCCGACGAACATGCCCACCAGGGCGGCGGCGCCGATCAGGCTGACCTCGGCGGTGGACAGTCCCAGCTCGGGGCGCATCCCGATCAGGGCGACACCGACGATGCTCAGGATGTAGCCGTCGAGCAGCGGCCCACCGGAACAGGCCAGGGCCAGCCTGCGGTGGAAGGCGGTGTACGGGGCGTTGTCGATCGTTTGGGACATGGGTCTGCGGGTCCTCCGGGACGTACGGCGGCCACGTGCTCTGCACGCGTCACCGTGCGCCGGGTAGACGGCGGGGAACGACGCCGCCCACCGTGGACGACGCCATCGCCCGATCACACCGGGCGACCGTCCACGGTTGCCCGGGTACGGAGGGTGAACCACCGGGGCGAAGGTCGGCCGGATTCGTGCCCAAGGTCCCGAAGCGGACAGGCCCTTCGCCCGTGCCGGTTTACGCCCCGCCCAGTCCTCACGGGCCCTGCCGCCCTCCGCCCGCCCGGCGGACCGCCACGGGTGACCCTCGTCACTTTCGGCGCCCAACGGTGTGGGACCTGCCACTTTCAGGCCCCCGGACGGGCCCCGCGCAGCCGCTCCAGGCCCACGTCCAGCGCCGCCTCCAGATGGACGACGGACCCCGTGGTCAGCAGGATCAGCACCCCGCCCTGGATCCCGGCCAGCAGCGCCGCCGCCTCCCGGCCGGCGTCCAGCTCCGCCGTGACCGCGCCGCCCTCCTGGAGCCGGCGGATCCCCGCCGCGAGCTGCTCCTGCCACTGCTCCAGCAGCCGGGCCGCCACCGCCCGCGCCGCCTGCGTGGTCGAGCCCAGCTGCGACAGCGCCGTGTGCAGCGGGCAGTTCACCCCCTGGGCGCGGTAGCGGGCCACCACCTTGTCCCGCCAGCGCTGCCACGCCGCCCAGTCGTCCAGCGATCCCAGCTCCGGCTGCTGGTCCTCCAGCACCCGCGCCGCCTCGTGGCGGGCCACGGCCAGCAGCAACCCGTCCTTCCCGTCCGGGAAGTAGTGGAACAACTGGCTCTTGCTCGTCGCCGTGCGGGCCATCACGTCCTCCAGCCGCAGCGCGAACACCCCCTCCTCGCGGATCAGCCCGGCCGCGCCCTCGACGATGCGCGCCCTGGTCGCCACGCCCTTGCGGGTCAGTGCCACCTCGTACCTCCCGGAGTCCACGCCCTTCCCGCTCAGGGCACCAGCACCAGCTTGCCGGTCGTCCGCCGGGACTCCAGGTCCGCGTGCGCCCGGGCCGCCTCGGCCAGCGGGTAGCGGCCGGTGATCCGCTGGGTCAGCCGCCCCGCCCGCACCAGGTCGAACACCTCGGCGCTGCGCCGCACCAGGGCCTCGCGAGTGGGGACGTGGTGGTGCACCACCGGGTAGGTCAGCAGGATGCTGTCGGGCAGGTCGGTGGGCCGCAGGGTGGGCACGCCCATGAAGGGCCCGTAGTAGGCGTGCACGCCGTGCGGGCGCAGGGCCAGCTGGGACGAGGCGAAGGTGTCGGCGCCGCCGCCGTCGTAGACGACGTCGGCCCCGCGGCCGCCGGTCAACTCCCGTACCCGATCCTGGAATCCGGCGCCGGAGTGGACCAGCACGTGGTCGGCGCCGGCCTCCTCGGCCGCGGCGGCCTTCTCCGCGCGGGACACCAGCCCGATCACCCGGCCGCCGCGGGCCTTGACCAGCTGGGTGAGCAGCAGGCCCACCCCGCCGGCCGCGGCGTGCACCACGGCGGTGTCGCCCGGGCCGACCGGGTAGGTCTCGGTGCTCAGGTGGTTGGCGGTCAGGCCCTGCATCAGCAGGCCGGCCGCCGTCGCGTCGTCGACGCCCTCGGGCACCTTCACCAGGGCGGCGGCCGGGATCGCGAGCAACTCGGCGTAGCTGCCCGGGTGGTAGAACCAGGCCACCCGGTCGCCGACCGCCAGGTCCGTCACCCCCGCCCCGAGCGCGCTGACGTACCCCATGCCCTCGGCCCCCAGCACGACGGGGGCCGCCCAGCCCCCGGCGCCCTGCGAACGGGCCCCGACGTCCAGGTAGTTGACCCCGGCCCCGCCCAGGCGCACCAGCGCCTCGCCGGGGCCGGGCACCGGGTCGGGCAGCTCGGTCCAGCGCATGACCTCGGGGCCGCCGTGCTCCTGGATGCGGATCGCGTGCATGGGGTGACACCTTCCTGTGCGGGTTCGTCCCGGGAGGGGACGTCCAGCACGGTAGGCGCCCGAAAATGGACCCACAAGTCCAGAAACTGGGAACTCAGTGGTGCCGCCCGGCCGGTACCACCGGCCGGGCGGGGCAGCGGAGTTCAGGAGGCGGTCGGGCGGTGCGGGCCGGCGGCGCGGTCCTGCTTGCAGGCCTCCTGCTGGAGGAGGACGGCGATCTGGTCGACGTCGTCGTTGACGTCGAAGAAGCCCTGGATGTTCGGGACGGCCGCGCCGTTGACGCCGACGAAGAAGGTGTAGAGGTGGCCGTCGTCCGCCTGGAGGTAGCCCGCGTAGCTCTGGGCGTTGATGGCGAACTGCTGGTTGAGCCAGCCGAAGCCGATGATGGTGCCGGGCTTGGCGAAGACCTTGCCCCTGGCCGGGCAGTTCGTGGTGCAGAAGAGTGTGTCGGTGCCGGGCGGCGGTGCGCCCGAACGCGTCGGGGTCCTGGATCCGGGAGGCGCCAGCTCAACTGGGCGGGCTGCCCCTGGGGGCAGGTCGATGACGTTGTCGTTGTTGACATCCTCCCCGCGCTGAAGCGCGGGGATTCCGGCCGCGCCTGCGGCACGGGACCTGCGCCCCGGTCCGCTGGTGTTCCGGTGGGTTCCTGTTTCAACAGACCGTGCCCGGCGTGGGATCGCCACGCCGGGGCTTACCGGTCCTCCGCAGGCGTTTTGCCTGTCCGCCTGCCCGGCGGCCAGGATGTTGACAGCAGCGTTGAGGTCACGGTCATGCAGCACACCGCACGCACCGCAGACCCACTCGCGCACCGCGAGTGGCTTGGGTCCGTCGCGGTGTCCGCACTCCGAGCAGAGCTGGGAGGACGGGAACGTGCGGGGCACGATCCCGACGTGCCGCCCGTACCGGGCCGCTTTCTCTTCGAGCAGGCGCCGGAAGGCGGCCCATCCGGCGTCGTGGACGGACTTGGCCAGACGGCCCCGGGCGAGGCCGCGCACGTTCAGGTCCTCCAGGTGCACCGCTTGGGTCTCGCGGATGATCCTGGTGGTCTGCTTGTGCAGCCAGTCCATGCGGGTGTCGGTCACCTTGGCATGGGCCCTGGCGACCTTGCGGCGGGCCTTGGCCCGGTTCTTCGACCCCTTCGCCTTGCGGGACAGCGCCCGCTGCGCGGCCTTGAGTTTCCTCTCCGCCTTGCGGAGGAAGCGGGGGTTGTCGATTACGCTGCCGTCGGAGAGGACGGCGTAGGTGGTCAGCCCGAGGTCGATGCCGACCTCGGCATCGACCTCGGGCAGGTGCTCGGGTTCGACGTCCACCACGAAACTGGCGTGGTACCGGCCAGCCGCATCCAGGACGACCGTCACGGACGACGGGTCGGCGGGCAGCGCCCTCGACCACTTCACCCGCACGTCACCGATCTTCGCCAGGTTCAGCTTCCCGTTGCCCCGCAGCCGGAACCCGTTGCGGGAGAACCGCAGCGACTGCCGGGCATCGCGCTTCGACTTGAACACTGGCAGCCCGACCGGGCGACCGGCCCGCCTGCCGGACACCGAGTCGAAGAAGTTGCGGTACGCGGTATCCAGATCGCGCAGGGACGACTGCAACGCGTCCACCGACACCGACCCCAGCCACGACCGGGCATCCGTCCTCTTCGCCTCGGTGATCACCGACTTGGCCAGGGCACCGGTCGGGATCCTCGACCCGTCCGCCTTCCACGCGGCTTTCCGCAGGGCGAGCGCATCGTTGTACACCACCCGCGCACATCCGAACGTCCGGGCCAGCGATTGCCGCTGACCCTTCGTCGGATAGATGCGATAGGAGTACCTGAGATGCACGAAATCAACCTACCGACAGGCACTGACAACCAGATGCGGCCACCCGCACAGCGGTCCGCCCTGACAGCGAAACACCGCCACCTGACCTGCTCCGCAGGCAGTCCGTTTCTCCCCCGTAAGCGGGAGGTACCCCACCCCCGGCCAAAGCCTGGGGTATGCACGGAGGTCCCCGATGAACCGGAACGGCGCCGAACCGGCCTGGATCTACGACTGGTCGGGGTGGGCCTACGACTCGGGGCCCTGCCGCCGCTGGACCTCACCGCCCTGCCCACCCTCATCGTGTCCTGGTCTGGTGCACCGTAGGGGAGGGAAGCGCACGCCGCACGGTGGAGTGAAGCTGAGTACCCGTACTCAGGACCCGCTGCCGGGCCGTGGGGACACTGTTGGCCACGCCTTGTCGGTGGTGGTGGGGGAACGGACGCCAAACCGCGTTACGGCCTCGCGGCGCTGCTGGGGTCCACGCCGTTCGCAATAGTCGGCTTCCTCGTGCTGCTGGTCGACGGGACCGGGTGGTGGGCGCTCCTCGGGATGGTCGGCACCGGTGTGATCGCGGTGGTGGGGATGGCGTGGTGGGTCTCGCTGCTGTGGATCGCCGCGGCGTGGTCCCGTTTCCAGCGGAGCCAGTCCGCGGCGGCACGTCAGAAGTCACCGTGAGCCGCGGGCCCGGACCGCGCGGCGCGGTGCGGCGGGTGCCGATCAGCTCACCGGGACCGGGACGCCCCGGATGAGGAGGGGGAGGCAGGCGCCGTGGTCCCAGGCGTCCCAGGCGTCGTCGACGCGGCGGTACTGGTCGTCGGCCATGACCTCGCGCAGCCTGGACTGCGGGACCCAGTGGAGGCCGCGGATGTCGCCCGGCGGCTCGTGGCGGCGGACGGCCTGGGCCTGCTGGGGCGTGACCGTGCCGCCCGCGTAGACGAAGTCGAGGCCCTCGGGGAACTCGGCGGCGGGCACGTAGTCGATGGTCAGGACGGTGCGCAGGCCCAGGACGAGCCCGGTCTGGGTGTCGAGGTGCCGGCGGGCGGCGAGATGGGGGAGCTCGTCCTGCTCGGCGCTGCCGCCGGGCAGCGTGAAGCCGTCCTGGTGGACGGGATCGGCGAGGAGGACGAGGGGCTCGCCCGACCCGTCGGGGTCCTCGGTGAGGACGAAGACATGGTGGCCCGAACGCCGCGCGGGCGGGCGGTGCTTGAGGAGGATCCTGCTCAATTCTGCTCCAGGTGTGGGGAGTTCGATGGTGTTACAGCGGCCGACGACGCGGCTTTCCGCAGGTCCCCGGCGCGGTCTCCCGGGGGGTGAGGGAGTGGAGGAAGGACGGGTCGACCTTCCACTCCGGCCCGGTCGCCCCGAGGGGACGAAGGACGGCCTTGCCGAACAGCACCTCTACGAAGACCCCCTCGCGGGGATCTGTCGGGTTGCTGAAGTCCTGCACCACTTCGTGGAGTTGGAAGGGGGGAGAAGGCATGGGGGTCTCCGGAGGTTGCACTGCGCATCCGGCGAATCACCGGGTGTAGCCATGATGGCGTTCCGTCCTCTACGATCGCCAGGCTTCAACCTTCACAGTTCTGCCGAGTGACAAGACGAGGAAGATCGTGGGGATCGATGAAGACGATCAGTCGTTGTCTCCTGCCGTGCGCTTCGGGAATGAACTCCGCAGGCAGCGGCGCGCAAGGGGCTGGTCTCAGAGTGCGCTTGGCAGGCGCATGGGCTACAGCCATGGGCTGATCTCGTACATCGAAGGAGCGAAGAAGCCTGTAACACGTAAATTTGCGGTTGCGGCCGACCAGGTGTTCGAGACGGGTGGAGTGTTCGTCGAGCTGTGGCGGCGAATCTCGAACGCCAGCCTGCTGGAAGGATTCGACGAGTACGTCGAGGCCGAAGCGAGGTGCCGAAAGATCCGCACCTTTGAGTTGAACGTCATGCCGGGCCTCTTTCAGACTGAGGCGTACGCGTCGGCCCTGGCTCGTGCGGCCGTCCTTCGTGGCAGCATCACCAAGTCCCAGGCGAAGGAGCGAGTCGACTTCCTGATGGGGCGTCAGCTGGTGCTTCGTCGCGACCCGCCGCCAGTGGTGCATGCCGTCATGGATGAGAGCTGTCTGCTTCGGCCAGTGGGAGGGCGTGATGTCATGCTCCAGCAACTTCTGCACCTTGAGGGTTTGGCCGAGCTTCCGCACATCACGCTGCAGGTGGCCCCTTTCTCCCTCGGGGAGCACGTCCCGTTCACGATGCCGATAGTCCTGTTGACCCTTCGCGACCGCTCGGTCGTCGGCTATGCCGAGTCCCAGGCACGTGGGATCGTGGAGCGGGGGCACAGGGCGGTGGAAGCCTGGGACGGTGACTACGATCAACTCCAGGTGGAGTCATTGCCCAAGATGCCTTCGCTCGATGTGATCCGTGCCGTTCGGAAGGACCTTGAATGACCGGCCCCACTCTCGACCTGACCGACGCCAGATGGCGAAGGTCCGGTTTCAGCAACAACGGGGGCAACTGCGTGGAGGTTGCGCCAGGTTTTCCAGGGGTGATGCCTGTTCGTGACTCCAAGGATCCCAGCGGCCCGGCTCTGGTCTTTCCGGCAGAGGCGTGGAAGTCGTTCGTTACTGCCGTGCGCAGTGGCGAGTTCGGCGAGATCTGAGAGGAATGCCATGTCCGACCGCCTTGATCTGTCCGATGCCCGGTGGTTCAAGTCCTCCTACAGCAACAACGGCGGAACCTGCGTCGAGGTGGCTCCGAACTTCCCCGGGCTGGCTCCCGTCCGCGACTCCAAGGACCCCCAGGGCCCGGCCCTGGTCTTCCCGTCCGAGGCGTGGAAGTCCTTCGTTGCCGCCGTCCGCAGCGGGGAGTTCGGGAGCGTCTGAAACGGTAGGCCCGGACCGCACCCCCTGCGGTCCGGGCCGTCACCAACCGGTGAGGGCGTTCGTCAACCCGTGATCGTGGTGGAGCACCGCTACCGGCCGGCCTGTTTCGGGGTGGGGCACATCGAACCCGCGCTGTCAGCGCAGGGCCATACCGTGCGTGTTGTGGGCGACGATGAGGTGGATGACTATCAGGTGTGGGACATGACGGACGTCCTCACCTCGTTCTGCGCGCGCCTGTACGGTCGCCGCGTCGCCCGCGACCGAGCGGAGAGGGCGTTGACTGCGGCTGCGGAGAGTACCGAGTGACCCACAAGCAGGGAGTCAGGTTCGAGCTCGCGCCCGATTCGGACCAGGCCGTGTCGATGGGGCGGCACTGCGGGCTGTCCCGAGTGGTGGAGAACTCCACGGTAGGCCGCAGGGGCTGTCCTCCCGCATCCCGAAAGAAGCGTGCCGGGTCCGGGCGGCCGGATTCTCCAACTACCTCAAGTCCAAACAAGGCAAGCGCAAGGGCGCGAAGGTGGGCTTCCCGGGCTGGCGCAAGCGCAAGGACGGTTCGCGGTTCCGCTACGACGCCGACCGTGCCAAACCCCTGGACTCGAATACCGTGCGGCTGCCCGCCATCGGGGACGTGACCACCTGTGAGGACATGTCCTGGCTCACCAGCCGAATGGCTACCGGCGAGGCGCGCATAGTCGGCGCGACCGTCCGCGAACAGGCCGGACGGTGGTGGGTCTCCTTTCAGATCGAGGTGGACCGCGATGGCGTCAACAAGCGCCGCTAGGTCAGCCACGACGCTCCCGCGTGTGGCATCGACCTCGGATCGAAGACCTTCGCGGTCATCCGCGACAGCGATGGCACCCGCAGGGAGATCGACGCCCCCAAGCCACTCAAGGCGGCTCTGCGTGCTCTCAGGAAAGCGAACCGGAAGCTGTCCAAGTCCAAGGAGGGATCGAAGAACCGGGGTAAGGCACGCCGACGCGTGAGCCGAATCCACCTGCGGGTCGCCGACCGGCGTAAAGACTTTCTGCACAAGACCACTACCGAGCTGACGAGAACCAAGTCGGCCATCGCCGTGGAGACCCTGCACGTCAAGGGCATGGTCAAGAACCGCAGGCTGTCCCGCGCCATCAGTGACGCCGGGTTCGGGGAGTTCGTCCGGCAGTTGGAGTACAAGGCCGACTGGTACGGCTCCCGCATCTGGACAGCCGACCGCTGGTTCCCCTCCTCCAAGACCTGCGGAGACTGCAAGCGGATCAATCAGGGCCTGGTCCTCTCGGACCGCGTATGGGTCTGTCCCGGGTGTGGTGTCCACCACGACCGGGACGACAACGCGGCAGGCAACCTCCTCGCGGCGATGCTCGCCGACCCGAACTTCTGACTGACTTGAGAACCCTCGCCGGGGAGTTGTCCGGAGAGGAAAAACGCCTCGTGGAGACCACGTAAGACCTTACTCTCCGGAGTTGGCGGAGGTCGGTGAAGCAGGAAGAGACTCAGTGTGAGAATCGCTGAGGATCAATCAACGGGAGTGAAACCTGTGCGCGTGCAGACCGATCAGCTGTCGCAGCAGCCTGCGACCGAGACCACCGACAAGAGATCCGTCCGGCATGCCCTGCTGATCTCGCTGGCCAGCGGCATCGGCTACATGCCGTTCGCCCTGACCATCCCGATCCTGCCCGGCCACGTCACCGGACGACTCCACGGCGGGCCCGCCGAGGTCGGCGCCGTCGTCGGCGGTTACGCGCTGACGGCCCTGCTGGCGCGCCCGGTGTCGGGCGTGCTGATGAACCGCCTCGGTGCCCGGGTCCTGACCGTCGGCGGCGCGATCGTGACCACGCTCGCCACCATCGCCTACCCGCTCGCCGGGTCGATCGCCCAACTCGTGGGCCTGCGCATGCTGGTGGGCATCGGCATGGGCGTGATGCTGGCCGCGACCGGGGTCTGGCCCGTCCAACTCGTCGCCAAGGACCGGCAGAGCTGGGCGCTGGGGCTGGCCGGCACCGTCATCTACGTGGCCATCGGCCTGGGCGCCCCGCTGGGCACGCTGGTGGAGCACCTGGTGGGCACGACGACCACGTTCGTGATCGCCGGGCTGCTGGCCCTGCTCGTCATCCCCATAGCCCTGGCCGTGCCGGAGGTGCGGGTGCCGCCGAAGGCGAAGGAGGGGGCGGGCGGCATCGTGCGGGGCCGGGCGCTGCTGGGTACGGTGCTGTCCAGTGTGGCGCTGGTGTTCACCGCGTTCGGCTTCGCGGCCGTCTCCGGCTTCGCGGTCGCCAAGTTCGACGCCCTCGGGGTCGCCGGGGGAGCGGCCGTGGTCACCGCCTACTCCCTGACCGTGGTGCTGCTGCGGGTGGCGAGCACCTGGATCCGCTGGGAGGCCACGCGACCGGTGGCGCTCGCCGCCCTGTTCCTCGTCGAGGCCCTGGGGGTCGCGCTCATCGGGCTGTCGAACGGCCTCGTCCTGGGCGTGGTCGGCGGGGTGCTCACCGGGATCGGCATGTGGCAGATCTACCCGGTGCTGGGGCTGTTCGTGGTGCGCTCGGTCGACGAACGCGGGCGTGCCACGGCGCTGTCGACCTTCGGGGCCTGCTTCACCGTGGGCCTCGCCGCGGGCAGCGGCTCGCTCGGGCTGGTCGCCGAGGCGACCGGGTACCGGACGATGTTCCTGGTCTGCGCGGCCTGCGTCGGCCTGGGCCTGCTGGTGGCCGTGGCGGCGGCCCGGGTGGCCCGGATCCGCTGACGCCCCCCCGCGGCGGAGCGCCCGCGCTCGGCTCGGCTCCGTCAGGGACCGTGCCGGACCCTCGGCGGGCGGCTCGCCGCCGGCGCCGGGGTCGGGCGGGCCGGGCGCTTCATCGCTCGGGCCGCCGGAACAGTGCGGCCCACAGGCCGGGCCGGCCGAACCGGCTCGCGTCCGGCGCCGATTCGTCGCGCATCCGCCGCAGCTCCACCTCCTGGAGGCCCAGCGGCCCCTCGACGAAGATCCGGCGCAGTTCGTCGGCGGTGTAGGCCGGGGCGCCGTGCGGGGCGCCGTCCCGGTACAGCTGCGCGTCCGGGGTCCGCGTCCCCGCCCCGTCGCCGTCCGGCGCGCAGCAGACCAGTCCCAGGTGTCCGCCGGGCGCCGTCAGCCGCGCCAGCAGCGCGAGGTAGCCGGGCCGGCGGTGCGGCGGCAGGTGCTGGAAGAGGCCCGAGTCGTAGACCAGGTCGTACGGACCGGTCAGGGCGGCCGCCACCGGCCCGAAGGCGTCCCCGTGGTGGAAGCGCACTCCCAGGTCGAAGCCGAGGTGGTACTCGAACTGCTCCTGGCGGCTGCGCGCCTGGTCCAGGGCCCGCTGGTCGCGGTCCAGCCCGTCCATGGCGAAACCGTGCATCCGCAGGTGGAGGGTGTTGCGGCCGTTGCCGCAGCCGAGGTCGAGTCCGCGTCCACCCGGGGACGCCCCGATCACCCCGCGGTCCAGCAGGTCCGCCAGGCTCTCGTCCGGCTTCCCGCTGAGGGCCGGCACCGGCCGGCTCCGGTCGGCGTGTCGCGGCGCCCGTTCCCGCCGGGCCTGCGCGAACAGCCCGTCGAGCAGCTCCAGCAGTTCGTCCTCGGTCCGCACCACCCGTACGTCACCCTGTTCCTGCGCCATGTCCGCCTGCCCCTTTCGTCCCCCACGGTCGTCGCGACGCTACCGGGAACGGGCCCGCCCGCGCGGGCGGCGGGCGGGCCGACGGGACGGCTGCGGCGATCGCCCGCATCCGTTGCGGTCCGGGTCCGGGACCGGGTCCGGGGCCGTGGGCGTGCCTACGAGCCGGCGGTGGCCAGGGCCAGGGTGGTGGCCATCACCGGGCTGGTGAAGGTGTTCGTCGCGGCGCCCGGGTTCTGGTGGTAGGAGCCCCATTTGAGGTAGTTGCGGTCGCCGTCCCAGGTGGTGCCCTTGAAGGTGCCCGCGCCGGTGCTGAACGTCTGCTTCTTGCCGTCGAACCAGAAGTCGATCGTCCCGTCGGTGCGGCCCAGGTGGATCTTGAGCGCGTACGCGTGCCACTCGCCGTTGTTCACCGGCGCCGTCCACAGCGGGTGCGCCACGTGCTCGGTGTCCCATTCCTGGAGCCGCACCCGGCTGTTGGTGATGTCGATCTCGATCGGGTGGTTGGCGGTGCCCTCGCTGGGCGAGCACTTGAGCTGGAACACGTACCGGCTCTGGTCGTCCTTGATGTCCACCGTGGAGGACCAGCCCAGGTAGAAGGTGTCGCCGCTCCTGAGGTCCGGGCCGACCGTCTCGCAGCGTTCCTGGTTCGCGGCCTGGAAGGCCCGCCACACGTCGCCCTTGGCGGGGTCCTTGACGACGCCGAAGGTGCTCGGGGCGGCGCACTGCACGCCGGGGAAGGAGGAGGGGCCGGTCTTGGTGCTCGGGGTCCACAGGACCTTGCCCGCCGCCGCCGGGGCGGCGGCGGGGCTGTCGGCGGCGGCCGAGCCGCAGGAGACCGCGCAGGTGGCCAGGGCCAGGGCCCCGACGGCGAGCCGGCGGTGACGGGACAGGGGGGACATGACGCTCCCAACGGAAATCGGGTGGTCGAAATCGCTGGCTGCGATTCGACCACCCGACGGCCGGGCCGACCAGGCGGAACGACCGGCGGAAGTACTTTTAGGTCATGTTCGGGTCAATTCTGCCTACGGCGTGGGCCGCTGCCCCTCGCCCCCGGAGCCCCGGGAGTCCCCCTCGCCCCGGGAGCTTCCGGGCGGCGGCGCGTCGTACGAGGAGGTGCCCTCGTCCAGCAGCGGCTCCTGGGTCTTGAGGTGCGCGGGGGCCAGCGCCCGCAGCGCGTGGTAGCCGGTGATGACGACCAGGGTGCCCAGCGCGATGCCGCTGAGGCTGAACGTGTCGCTGAACTTGAGGGTCACGTTGCCGATGCCGATGATGATGCCCGCCGCGGCCGGCACCAGGTTCAGCGGGTTGCGCAGGTCGACCCCGGACTTGATCCAGATCTGGGCGCCGAGCAGCCCGATCATGCCGTACAGGATGACGGTGATGCCGCCGAGCACCCCGCCCGGAATGGCCGCCACGACGGCGCCGAACTTCGGGCAGACGCCGAACAGCAGGGCGAAGCCGGCCGCGGCCCAGTAGGCGGCGGTGGAGTAGACCCGGGTGGCGGCCATGACGCCGATGTTCTCGGAGTAGGTGGTGTTGGGCGGGCCGCCGAGCGCGGTGGAGAGCACCGAGCCGATGCCGTCCGCGGAGATCGCGGTGCCCAGCTTGTCGTCCAGGTTCTCGCCCGTCATCTCGCCGACCGCCTTGACGTGCCCGGCGTTCTCGGCGACCAGCGCGATCACCACGGGCAGCGCGACCAGGACGGCGGACCACTGGAAGGAGGGGCCGTGGAAGGCGGGCAGGCCGATCCAGTCCGCCTTGCCGACGCCGGAGAGGTCCAGGCGCCAGTGGTCGGTCAGCTGCCCGCCCGGGCTCACCGAGTGGATCCTGCCGAAGACCCGGTCGAAGACCCAGGAGATCCCGTACCCGAAGACCAGCCCGAGGAAGATCGCCACCCGCGACCAGAAGCCGCGCAGGCACACCACCGCGAGCCCGGTGAACAGCATCACCAGCAGCGCCGTCCACTGGTCCTGCGGCCAGTACGTGGAGGCGGTGACCGGGGCGAGGTTGAAGCCGATCAGCATGACGACGGCGCCGGTGACGATCGGCGGCATCGTCGCGTGGATGATCCGCGCCCCGAAGTACTGCACCGCCAGGCCCACCAGGAACAGCACCACGCCCACCACGAGCACCGCGCCGGTCACCGTCGCGCTGGTGCCGCCCTGCGCCCGGATCACCGCGGCGACCCCGACGAAGGACAGCGAGCAGCCGAGGTAGCTGGGCACCCGGCCGCGGGTGGCCAGCAGGAAGATCACGGTCGAGACGCCGGACATCATGATCGCCAGGTTGGGGTCGAGCCCCATCAGCACCGGGGCGACGAAGCTCGCCCCGAACATGGCGACCACGTGCTGGGCGCCGAGCCCTGCCGTACGGGGCCAGGAGAGCCGTTCGTCGGGGCGGACGACCGCTCCCGGTGCGGGCGTCCGCCCGTCACCGTGCAGCTTCCAGCGCACGCCGAGATCCATGTGGGGGTTCACTTTCTGTCAACTTCCGGGGGGTGTCCGCACCATTCTGGTGCGTCCCGGTCCCGGATCGCGCCACCGGCCCGCTCCTGACCTGCGCACTCGCACGCGGGCGGCGGGGGTGGGGCCGGGGCCGGGGGAGTGCGACGGGGCGTCAGCCCCGGGCGTCGACGGCGGCGTTCGCCAGGTCGCCCAGCCAGGCGTCCAGGCCCTGACGCAGGATCGCGGTGGCGGCCGGGACGTCCGCGTCGACCTGCGGCCCGGTGTGGGTCTCCTCGGTGCGCACCAGGACGCCGCCGCGCACCGGGGTGAAGGTCCACACGTGCACGCCGTCGATGTGCAGGCCCTCGGCGACGGCGGGGCCGGTCCAGCGGATGCAGGCGCCGGGGCGCAGCTGCCGGACGGTGGAGGTGATGTCCAGGGCGGGGGCGGTGGTGGCGGGGTTGGGCGGCAGCGGGGTGGTCCAGTGGAACGCCGAGCCGGCCCGCAGCGGACCGCGGTCCAGGCGCTCGGCGCCCGACACGGCGTGCTGCCAGGACGGCCAGCGGGCGACGTCGGTCTGCAGCCGCCAGACGGTGGACAGCGGCGCGTGGATCACGGCCTCGGTGCGGTAGCGGACCCGGGCGGCGGGGGAAGCGGCGGTGGCGGCCTGGGCCGGCACGGCGGCGGTGCCGAGCACGGTGGCGGCGAGGGCGGCGGCGAGGGCGGCGGCGGACAGGGCGGCGGACAGGGCGGTGCGGATGCCGGACATGGCGGTCCCCTTGGGTCGACGGAGGTCTGGTGGATCCGTTAGGTGTTCTGTCGTTCGTTAGAAGTTGTAACTCCTGAGTCCGGCCGGGGTCAACAGGGCCAGTGATAACCTCTAACCAAAACGTGAGGATGTAGCCCACCGGCACGGAAGGCGGCGGAGCATGGCGAAGGCGGAGGCGGACACCGCGACCCCCAGGGAGCGCTACCGCGCCCAGGTGCGCGAGGAGGTCAAGCGGCACGCCCGGGAGCAGATCGCCGCGGCCGGGGCCTCCGCGCTCTCCCTCAACGCCATCGCCAAGCGGATGGGCCTGAGCGGGCCCGCGCTCTACCGCTACTTCGCCGGCCGCGACGAGCTGATCACCGCACTCGTCCGCGACGCCTACCGCAGCCTCGCCGACACCCTGCGGGTGGGCGCCGAGGGCGGCGCCGACCTGCGCGCGCTGGCCCACGCCCTGCGGCTGTGGGCCCTCGCGGACCCCCAGCGCTACTTCCTGATCTACGGCACCCCCGTGCCCGGCTACCACGCCCCCGAGGACACCACCGCGATCTCCGGCGAGATCATGACGGTCCTGCTGGACGCCTGCGCCGCCGCCCCCGCCGGGCGGGGGTCGCCCCCCGCCGTGCTCGCCGACCACCTCGCCGACCACCGCGACTGGGCCTCCGGCCACCCCGCCCCGCCCGAAGCGCTGCACCGCTTCCTGAGCCTGTGGACCCGCCTGCACGGCGTGCTGTCCCTGGAGCTGGCCGGCCACTTCGCCGGGATGGGCTTCGACCCGGCCCTGCTCTACGCCGCCGAACTCGACGACCTGCTCGCCTGAGCGCCTGCCGCCGGCCCTTGAATGTGATCCGTATTACATATGTCACAACACATGTGTCGTGACATATATCGTGTACTGTCTTCGGTATGAGCACTACAGCGAAAACCCCGACCCTTGTCTTCGTCCCCTGCTTCTCCGGCGCTCCGTGGAGCGCCGAGCAGCTCGCCCCCTACGGTGAGGCGCCCCGGCGGACGCTGCGCCTGCCCGAGGTCGTCGACGACATCGAGCGCTACGCCGACCACGTCGAGAACGCGGTCGCGGACCTGGACGACTACGTGCTGGTCGGCGACTCCTTCGGCGCGAACATTGCCCTCGCGCTCGCGACCCGCCGCCCGCGCGGCCTGCGCGCCCTGGTCCTGTCCGGCGGATTCGCGGCCAACCCGGTCGACTCCACGGCGTGGAAGGCCCTGATGCGGGCGATCGGCTCGGCCCGCGGCCCGCTGTACCGGCAGCTGACGCTGCGCGCCCACGCCCACCGGCTCGCCTCCCCGTTCGACGGCGAGGGGCAGGTGCCCTGGAGCGAGGCGCGCAGCCGTGAGCTGTTCCTCGTCAACACCCCGGCCGGCTCCTTCGGCGCCCGACTGCGGGCCGTCCTCACCGCCGACTACGTGGGCGTGCTCGGCCGGGTCCAGGTCCCGACCCTGCTTCTGAGCCCCTCGCACGACGTGCTGATCGGCGAGGACGCCGCCAAGGTCATGCTCGCGGGCATCCCCGACGCCCGGGAGGTCGTGCTGCCGCGCACCGGTCACATGTTCCGCTTCTCCCACCCGGCCACCTACGCTGCTGCGGTCGAGGACTTCCTCGACACCCTGCCGACCATCGACCCCACCACCCGGAAGGACGCCGGTGCGTAAGGCCGAACACCTGCGGTTCGCGATCCTGGCGGCCCAGCGCGAGGGCAACCGGCTGCTGATCCAGGCTCTCAAGCCCCACGGCATCACCCCGTCGCAGGCCGAGGTGCTGCGCCTGCTCCAGCAGCACGGCACCTTGAGCCTCAACGGGCTCGGGCAGTTGCTGGTGTGCGAGAGCGGCACCAACCCCAGCCGCCTGGTCGAGCGCGTCGTCGCGGCCGGGCTGGTCGAGCGCCGCCCCGACGAGGCGGACCGCCGCTACCTCCAGCTCAGCCTCACCCCCGAGGGCGTGCGCCTGGCCACCGCCGTCGCCGAGATCGAGGAGTCTCTATACGCCGGGATGGACGCCGCCGCCGAGGGCCTGGACACCGACGCGATGCTCGCCTTCCTGCACCGGTTCATCGACCCCTTGCCCTCGGGTGAGGCCCTCAACAAGCGCCTCGGCCTCGACTGACACCACGACCCCGACCGGCGCCACGGCGCCGACCGGCACCACGGCCTCGACCGACAGCACGCTCCGCTCGCAGGAGATGCCGACGGGACGTCACAGCAGCTTCGCCCGTGCCGCCTGGATGCCCGTCTGGAACCGGGTCCGGGCCCCGAAGCGGTCCATCACCTGATCTCGCATGGGTATGCGCGAAGCACCGTATTCCTGGCGTTGGACAGCCCAGCAGAGCGTCAGTCAGTGGCAGAGCCACGACCACCGGAGACCCAGTTGCGACTATCAGTGTCAGTGGGGCGCATTATGGTGATCGCGTTGACCGAAAGGGGGTTGGCCGGGTGATCCGTGCGTATAAGTTCCTCATGCGGCCGACCATGGGTCAGCAGCAAGCGCTTGCTCAGACGTTGGGGGATCATTGTTCGCTTTACGATGGCGCGTTGCAGGAACGGCGTGACGCCTTCGGGCACGGGTCGAAGACCACGATCCGGTACGGCGATCAGTCGGCGCAGCTCAAGGAGATCCGGGCGTTCGATCCGGAGCGTCAGGGCCGCTGGTCGTTTTCCTCGCAGCAGGCCACGTTGCGCAGGTTGGACAAGGCGTTTGCCGCATTTTTCCGCCGGGTCAAGTCCGGTGAGACGCCGGGCTATCCGCGCTTTCGTGGGGTGAACTGGTTCGACACGGTGGACTTCCCCAGGGACGGGGACGGCTGCCGCTGGGATTCCACACCACATGATCCGGTCACCCGTGTCCGGTTCCAAGGTGTTGGACACGTCAAAGTCAATCGGCACCGGCTGGTGATGGGGAATGTCAAGACCCTCTCGGTCAAGCGTGAGGGCAGGCGCTGGTACGTGGTGCTGACTGCCGAACAGGGTGAACCGGAGCCGCTGCCCGCGACCGGCTCCGTGGTTGGCATCGACATGGGCATAGCCAACTTCCTCGCCGACTCCAACGGTGAGTTCGTCCCCAACCCCCGCCACAGGGCCAAGGCAGCCGCGAAACTCGAAGCCGCGCAGCAGGCCCTGTCACGATGCAAGCGGCGTGGCAACCGCCGCAAGAAGGCCGTCCGGCGCCTAGGGCCTGTCCGGCGGATCTTGCCAGGCGCGCGACGCCGGGCATCCCGCCTGGACGCACGCCCGAATCGCCCAAGTACGTCCAGTACGAGGCCGACTCGGGCGCACGCCCAGCCGGGCGCCCAACGCCGCGCGCTGATCTGCCAAGATCCGCCGGACAGGCCCTAGCCGACCTGCACCGCAAGGTTCGTCGCCAGCGTCTCGATCACGCCCACAAGACCGCCTTAGTCCTGGTCCGTGAACATGACCTGATCGCGCACGAAGACCTCAAGATCCGCAACATGGTCAAGGCTCCCGTGCCGAAGCCCGACTCCGACCGGCCAGACAGCTTCCAGCCCAACGGGGCCAGAGCGAAGGCCGGGCTCAATCGGTCGATCTCGGATGCCGGTTGGGGGGTGTTCCTGACGATCCTGCACGCCAAGGCTGAAAGCGCCGGACGGGAGGTGATCGCCGTGGACCCCCGCAACACCTCCCGCACTTGCCCCCGTGATCAGTGTGGGCACGTTGCGGCGGAGAACCGGCCCACCCAGGACACCTTCCACTGCGTCGTGTGCGGCTACCAGGCGCACGCTGACACGGTGGGAGCCGTCAATGTTCTACGGGCCGGGCTGGTCCGTCGCGACGCTCGGAAGGGTTAGCGAGAAGCCCCCGGCGTCAGCTGGGGGAGGAGTCACGGCCCTTTCCCGCATCGGCAATCTCGTGCTCGCTGCTCCTGCAGCCAACGTCGACCCGCCGCAGTACTTCAACGACCCGGTGGACGCCGGCGACAGCTTCACCGCCTCCGTGGTCAACAGCGGCGGCTCCACCTACACGCTGCGGATCACCGACACCACCAAGGGCTGGACCGAGACCACCGACCAGCAGCTCGACGGACAGAACGTCAGCGCCGAGGCCGTCATAGAGTCCCCGAGCCAGAGCTACCCGTCCTTCGACCGCCTGGACTTCTCCGGCGTCACCGTCAACGGCCAGGTCTTCGACAGCTACTCGCCGCAGGCCATCAACAGCGGCCAGTACACCGAGACCCCGCTCAGCAACGGCGCCTTCGCCATCGTCCCCGCCTGACGCCCCCGCGCCACTGCCACCGCCCGTAACCGCACCGCCCGCCCCGGCCCGCACCCCACGCGGGCCGGGGCGGGCGCACGCGTTCCGGGGCGTACGGCGCCGCACCGCACCCCGATCCGCCCGCGCCGCACCCCACCCGCCCCCACGCCGACCGCACACAATGCGGTGAACCGTGCACGACCGTGTACGTGCGACCAGGGGAACGCCACGATGGACAGCACCTCCGCCACGACCGTCCTGGCCGACGTCGCCGTGGTCCTGCTCACCGGCGTCGCCCTGACCCCGCTGCGCACCCGGCTGCGCCAGCCCGCCGTGGTCGGCGAGATCGCCGTCGGGGTCGTCCTCGGCCACGGCGTGCTCGGCCTGCTGCCCGGCGACCCCACCGAACGGCTCTTCCCGCCCGCCGCCCGCGCCCACCTCGCCGTCCTCGCCCAACTCGGCATCGTGCTCTTCATGTTCGCCGCCGGCTGGGAGCTCGACCTGCGCCGGCTGGCCGGCCGGGCCCGCACCGTGCTGGCCGTCACCACCGCCTCCCTCGCCCTGCCCTTCGCCCTCGCCGCCGTCCTCGCGGCCGCCCTGCTCGCCCGCCACCCCGCCCTGGCCGGACCGGCCGCCACCCCGGCCCTGTTCACCGTCTTCCTCGGCATCGCGCTGTCCGCCAGCGCCCTGTCCGTCCTGGCCCGCATCGTCGAGGAGAACCGCCTCCAGGCCGACGGCACCGGCGTGCTCGCCACCGCCTGCGGCGCCCTCACCGAGATCCTCCTGTGGTGCGCCGTCGCCGCCGTGGCCGCCGCCGCCCACGGCCCCGACCACGGCGGCCTGCCGGCCGCCCTCGCCCGGATCGCCGGCTGCGCGGCCGCCCTGGTCCTGCTGGTCCGCCCGCTGCTGCGCCGCCTGCTGCTCGGCCCCGCCCGGCGCGCCGTCACCGACCGGCCGCTGCTGGTCCTGCTCGCCGTCGCCGGCGCCGCCCTGCTCTGCGCCTGGACCGCCTCCCGGCTCGGCCTGCATGCGGTGATCGGCGCCTTCGCCCTCGGCCTGGCCATGCCCCGGGACGCGGGGGAGGAGCTGCGCCGGGCCGTCCAACTGCCGCTGCGCAACGCCGGCGCCCTGCTCGTCCCGGTCTTCTTCGCCCTCACCGGGCTGTCCGTGGACCTGCACGGCATCGACGCCGCCGGCCTGCTCGCCGCCGCGCTGCTGCTGGCCGTGGCCTGGGGCGGCAAGTTCGCCGGGGCCGTCCTCGGCGCCCGCCTCACCGGCGTGCCCCGCCGCGAGGCCGCCACCCTGGGGGTGCTGCTGAACACCAAGGGCCTGGGCGAGGTCCTCATCCTGACGCTGGGGCGGGACCTGGGCATCATCGGGGAGCGGCTGTTCACGGTCCTGCTGCTGACCGCCCTCGCGGCCACCCTGCCGGTCAACCCCCTCGTGCACCGCCTCGCCGGCCGGGCCGGCGCACCGGCGCCGCGCCCGCTCCTGGAGGCCCGGGCGGCCCCGGGCGCCCCGGGCGCCCCGGGCGGCTGACCCGGGGCGCCCGGTCGCCCTCCGGCCGGGGCGACCGGGCCCGCGTCAGCGCAGGCCGGCGAAGAGGTCCTGCTCCGGCAGGGCGGCGCCGGTGGTGTCGCGGACCCGGACGAAGGTCTCCGTGCCCATCAGCTCGGTGAAGCGCTCCTTGCCCATCCGCAGGAAGAAGATGTTCTCGCCCTGGCTGGCGTGCGCGGCCAGCGCGTCGTACTTCTGGCCGCCGAAGGCGTGGGTGTCCACCCAGGTGGTGACCTCCTCGTCGGGCAGCCCGATCGGGGGCAGCTCGGGCTCGGGGGCCCGTCCGGCCCCGGCGGCGGCCTCCCCGGCGTCCCCGGCGTCCGCGGCCTCGCCGGCCTGCTCGTCCCAGTCGGTGCCGAACTCCTGCATCGCCTCGAAGAAGCGCTTCATCGACGAGTGCGGCGCGGTGGTCCAGTACACCTTGGACGTCACGTCCGGGACCAGCTCCAGGGCGGCCATGGTGATCCGGTGGGCCTGGATGTGGTCGGGGTGGCCGTAGAAGCCGTTCTCGTCGTAGGTGACGACGACGTCCGGCCGGTAGCGGTGCAGCAGTTCGGCCAGCCGGGCGGCGCCCTCGGCGACCGGGGTGCCCCAGAACGAGCCGGGGGCGTCGTTGGCGGGCCAGCCCATCATCCCGGAGTCGCCGTACTCCAGGAGTTCGAGGTGCTCGACGCCCAGGACCCGGCAGCTGGCCTCCAGTTCCTTGCGGCGCAGCGCGGCCACCGCGGCCGGGTCGTGCCCGTCCTCGCCGGGCTTGACGCCGCCGGGGCCGTCGCCGCAGGCGCCGTCGGTGCAGGTGACCAGGACGGTGCGGACGCCCTCGGCGGCGTAGCGGGCGAGGACGCCGCCGGTGCCGGTGGCCTCGTCGTCGGGGTGGGCGTGCACTGCCATCAGGGTCAGGGGCCGGTCGGCCATGGTCTCGTCCTCGGTTCGTTCGGGTGATCCACCCCCAGTCTGCCCGGCCGCTCCGACACCCCGCCTCCCGCCCTCGCCCGACGCCGTGGCCGGCGCCGTTCCGCGCCGTTCGCCGCGAACTGATATGAATGTTCTTCGGACAAGCCATTCACAACAGTTGACGCATCCTCACCCGAGGGCACCCCCGCCCGCTGAGGCCGTCCCCGAGGCGGCCCCCTGAGGCCGCCCCCGACTCCCGTCCGGGTAGCCCGCACTACCCGAGCGGGTATCCGCCCGGGCCCACCCGAGTACCCGTACTCGGGTGGGCCCGGCGCCGCGCGCACCAGCATGGGGCCGTGCACCCGGCGGCGGCCCCGAGGATCGGCACCCGCGCCACACCCTCGCCGGCTACCGGCCCTGACAACCGTCCTGACCGCCCGTCCGGCCCGAATGGCCCACAGATCCGGCGGTCAATTGGATACCCCATTGGGGCATCGGTCCTGGCTAGGGTCGAGGCACACGCTGCGCCGCGAGAACGGGCGCACGCCAACGGGAGGGAACCCATGCGCAAGATCATCATCGGGCTGGCCGCCACCGGTCTGCTCCTCGCCGGCACCGTCGCCACCGCCGGCACCGCCGAGGCCGCAGGCACCCGCTGCGGCGACTGGAGCACCGCCGAGCCGCTGCTCAAGTACGGCGCCACCGGCGACGCCGTCAGGGAGCTCCAGTGCGAGCTCAACTACTCGCTCAACCCCGACGTCTTCGGCAAGACCACCGTCGACGGGGTCTTCGGTGACGACACCCTGCGCCGCGTCCGCATCTTCCAGAACTGTATGCCGAACCTCCAGGTCGACGGCCAGGTCGGCCCGCAGACCTGGGGCCAGCTGGACTGGTGGAGCTCCAAGGACGCCTACCCCAACTGCACGGCCATCTAGGTAGGAACAGCTGGTAGGAACAGCTCGTGGCAAACCCGGGGGCGGGGCATCCGGAGCCCCGCCCCCGGGCGCCGTCCGAGCACCGGCCCCGTCAAGGAGATGGTCCACCGTGCTGATCGCCGACTTCGACGCCTACGGCCGGGTCGCCGACTTCGACCCGGCGACCGGACGGCTCGGTCCCGACCGCACCGCCGACCCCGGGCAGCCGACGCACGGCCACTACGGCCGGCTCGGCGGCACCCAGGTGGTGTTCTACCGGGCCGGGGACGGGCTGCGGATCCGGGTGGGGGAGCGGGACCTGCTCCTCGACACCGCCACCACCGTCCGGCACCGGATCGCCGAGCCGCAGTGCGTGCTGACCGTCGGCCAGGCCGTCGAGTTGCGCTACCCGGTGCCGCCGGAGTGGTACGGCCTGGCCGACGACCCGACCCCGTTCGTCGAGGCCGAGGACTTCGACGCCTACGGCCTGTTCGCCGCCGACGTCCTGGCCGCCCCCGGGCGGGCGGCCCGCCTCTACCGCTGACGCCCGGCCGGGTCCTGCGGTCAGTCGTCGTCGAGCCCGCGGCCCAGGACGGCCGGGCCGAGGTCGGCGGGCAGGTGGCCCGCCGCCAGGGCGACGGCCTCGGCGGCCGAGGTGGCTTCGGCGAGGACGCGGGACAGCGGCTCCTTGCCCGGCGAGTTGTAGAGCGGGTTGTCCCGGACGTAGTAGGGGCCGTTCGGCGAGGGGGTGACGGCCACCTCGTCGCGGAACGGGAAGTCGGTGCAGGAGCTGAACGCGACCGTCCAGTGGCTGAGGTACACGGAGAGCCGCCGCAGCCGCGGTTCGGCGTGGGCCGCTTCCACGAGGGCGGTGAACTCGGGGAAGTCCTCGGTCCGGGCCGCGTGCTCCCGCACGTGCCGCCACTGCAGGGCCACCACCGCGGCCGCCCCCTGGGCGAGGGCGTCGGCGAACTCCACGGCGCACTCGAAGGGCAGTTCCGCCGCCATCTCCCGCAGGCTCCGGCCCGCTCCCCAGGCCACGCCCGCCCGGACGACGGCCGCGAGGTCGGTCGTCCCGCCGCCGATGAGCTGGTTGCTCCCGCTGCGGCCCGCGATGCCGAACCGCCGGCGCGGGGCTTCGTCGATGTAGACGGAGAGCGGCTCGCGGCCGGGGGTCGAGGAGGCGATGCGCGCCGCGGTGAGCGAGCCCGGTGCTCGGGGCGTCACCGCGAGGGCGATGCCGAGGCCGGCCGCCGTCCGCTCCAGCAGCGCGGCCAGGCTGCCCGCGGCAGCCACGTCGGGGTAGAGGTCGCAGTCCATGGCAGCACTCTGTCGCCGCCGCGCGGTGAACGGAAGGGCGGGCACGGGCCGCTGCGCCGCCGTCAGCAGCGCCGGTCGGGCCCCGGGTGGTGTCCGCGGGCCGCGCCCGCGCCGCCGGACAGGGCCCGCAGGGCGGCCCGGGCGGCGGCCTCGCCCTCGTCGTACTGGTGGGCGCGGGCGGCGAGCAGGGCGGCGTCGAGGTGGCGGGTGGCCTCCGCGCGGCGGCCGCTGGCGGCCAGGGCGCGGCCGTACAGGGTCTGCAGGACGACCCGGCGGGCGGCCGGGAAGGGCGGTTCGGCCACGGCGAGGCCGCAGGCGGCGTGGTGGGCGGCCGCCTCGGGGTCGCCGCCGGCCAGGCAGGTGTCGGCGAGGTGCTGGCGGGCGAGGGCGACGAGGTCGGCGCGGCCGGCCTGTTCGGCCAGGGCGAGGGCGCTGCCCAGCAGGTCCCGCACCCGGGCGGGGACGTTCCCGGACCCGGGCCGGCCGTAGCGGGCGAGCGCGGCGGCGAGGTTGACCAGGGCGACGGCCTGGGCGCTGCGGTCGCCGGCCAGGGCGGCCAGGCCGGGGGCCCGTTCGAGGTGGACCAGGGCCTGCTCGGGCCGGCCCTCCTCCAGCAGCACCCAGCCGAGCAGGGCCCGGGCCCGGGACTGGGCGCCGGGGTCGAGGTCGGCCTCGGCGGCGGCGAGCCCGTGTTCGAGCAGCGGCACCCAGCCGTCCCGGACCTGCCACACGATCAGCGGCCACTGCAGCAGCACCAGCCGCCAGGCCCGGTCGTGCAGTCCGGCCCCGACCGCCGCCTCGACCGCGCCGCGCAGGGTGTCGCGTTCGGCGGCGTACCAGGCCAGGGCGCTCGCCCGGTCGGGGAAGGGGCGCACCTCGACGGGCCGCCGGGCCCCGGCGGGCAGCTCGCAGCACGGTTCGCTGCCGGGCTCGGCGGCGGCGCTCGCGGCGAGCAGGGTGTTCAGCAGGTGGTCGAGGAGCCGGGGCAGGGTGTCGGAGTCGTCCTCCTCGGGCGGGGTGCGCAGGCTGCGGGCGTAGAGGCGCACCAGGTCGTGCAGGGTGTAGGCGTCCCGGTCGATCTCGACCACCAGGTGGGCGGTGGCCAGCTGCCCCAACGCGCCCGCGACGTGGGGCAGTTCGACGTCGGCGAGGGCGGCGGCGGTGCGGCTGTCGAGGGTGGTGCCGGTGTGGGTGCCCAGGCGGCGGAACAGCCGGCGGGCGGGGGTGGACAGGTGCTGGACGGTCAGCGCCAGGGCGGCGGCGACACTGGTGTCCTCCACCTCCAGCAGCCCCAACCGGCCCTGCTCGTCGGCGAGTTCGTCGGCGAGCGCGGCAAGCCCCTGGTGCGGGCAGGTGGCGAGGCGGGCGGCGGCCAGGCGCAGGGCGAGCGGCAGCCCGTCGCACAGCCGGGCGAGCCGGGCGGCGGCCTCGGGCTCGGCGCCGACCAGGTCGGGGCCCAGGTCGGGGCCCAGGGTGGTGGCGAGCAGGCTGACGGACTGCGGGGCGGACAGTTCGGCCAGCGGGACGGGTCGGGCGGCGTCCGAGGCGACCAGCCCGCCGAGCCGGTCGCGGCTGGTCACCAGGGTGACGCAGCCGTCCCCGTCGGGCAGCAGCGGGCGGACCTGCTCGGAGCGGCGGGCGTTGTCGAGCACGATGAGCATCCGGCGCCCGGCGGTCAGCTCCCGGTAGCGGGCGGCCAGCGCCTCGGGGGAGGAGGGCATCTGCTCCGCGGGCAGGCCGAGGGCGAGCAGCAGTTCGCGCAGCACCGCGCCGGTGGCGCGTTCGGGCAGCGGACTGTGCCCGCACAGGTCGACGAACAGCCGCCCGTCGGGGAAGTCGGCCTGGCGCCGGTGCGCCCAGTGCACGGCGAGGGCGGTCTTGCCGACCCCGGCCCCGCCGGTGACGACGGTGATGGCGCCGGGGGCGCGGGCGGCCCGGTCGAGCGCGGCCAGCTCGTCCTCGCGCCCGGAGAACCCCCGGGGCCGCCGGGGGAAGGGCCACGGCGCGGGGACGGGCTCCGCCGGCACGGGGGCGGGGGCGGGGACCGGCGCGGGGGCGGGCGTCGTCGCGGGCCCGGATGCCGTCGCGGGCCCCGGTGCCACGTCGCCGAGCAGCACCAGCTCGTGGGCCTCGGTGAGCTCCGCCCCGGGGTCGATGCCCAGCTGCTCGGCCAGGGTGCGGCGGGCGCGGTGGAACCACTCCAGCGCCTCCGGGCGCCGTCCGGCCCGGCCGAGAGCCGTCACCAGCGCGGCGACCAGCGACTCCCGCAGCGGATTGAGCGCGGCCTCGGCGGCCAGCACGCCCGCAGCCGCGCCGTGGTCGCCGAGCCGCCCGTGGGCGCGGGCCAGCTCCTCCACGGCGGACAGCCGCAGCTCCTCCAGCGCCCGGGCGGCGCACTGCAGCGGCAGGCTGGGCTCGGTGCCGGCGAGCGCGGGTCCGCGCCACAGCGCGAGCGCTTCCCGCAGGGCCGTCACCGCCCGGTCGGGCTCACGGGCGGCGCCGGCCTCCTGGACGAGCCGTTCGAAGCGCCGGGCGTCCACCGCCGCCTCGGGCACCCGCAGCAGGTAGCCGCCGCTGCCACCGCTGCCGTCGGTGGCCAGCTCGACCCCGGCCTCGGGGGCCCGGTGCTCGGCCAGGACCGCGCGCAGCCCGGAGACGTGGTTGTGGATGACGGTGCGGGCGTGCCGGGGCGGCTCCTCCTCCCAGAGGGCCTCGGTCAGCCGGTCGATGCCGACCGGCGCGCCGGGGTTCAGCGCCAGCGTGGCCAGCAGGCTGCGGCGTTTGGGCGAGCCGAGGGCGAGCTCCCGCCCGTCCGCGGTCACCACGGCCACCGAGCCCAACAACCGGAAGTCCACCAACGCCCCCACCTGACCAGCAAATATAACAAGCATATGACAGTAAGGGATCTGTCGATAACACACGGTGCCCCCTGTCCGGAGCACCTCGCACCACCCCGCCCGGCGCCCTGGACGGACCCGTACCCGATCGGATCCAATACCACCTCCGGACACCAGGGCAGGGGACCGATGCTGACCGACACCTCGACCGCCGCGGGCAGGGCGATCCTGCTCCACGACCGCTACCCCACGCTCGACGAGCTCACCGCCACCGCCCACCACCTGGCCGCCCGCCACCCCGGACGCTGCCGGCTGCGCACCCTCGGCACCTCCCGGGCCGGGCGCCCCCTCCAGCTCCTCTCGATCGGCCCCGCCGACCCCCGCCCCGCCGACGGCCCCCGCCCCGGCGCCGACGTCCTGGTCGTCTCCGGCGCCCACGCCGACGAGTTCTCCGGCCGCGCCGGCCTCGTCGAACTCGCCCACCGGGCCCTGGCCCGCCCCGCCCGGCACCCGGCCACCACCTGGCACCTGCTGCTCTGCCTCGACCCCGACGGCGCCCACCTGGCCGGCGGCGGCCTGCTCGCCCGCACCCTGCCCGCCTACTTCGCCGGCTACTACCGCCCCGCCGCCGAGGAGCAGCCCGAATGGGCCCCGGCGATCGGCGGCCGCCTCCCCGAGAGCCGGATCCTGCTCGACCTGATCGACGAACTGCGGCCCGCCCTCCAGCTCTCCCTGCACACCGCGGACGTCGGCGGCACCTTCCTCCAGGCCACCGCCGACCCGACCGCCCTCGCCGCCCCCTTCACCCGCTCCGCCGCCGCCCTCGGCATCCCGGTGGAGACCGGCTCCTTCGACACCCACCGGCTGCCCGCCGTCAGCCCCGGCGTCTTCCTGATGGAGCCCGAGCACATCGACACCCAGGAGAACACCACCGGCATGCTCACCGACCAGGACGAGGCCCGGGGCGGCGCCCGGGCCGCCACCTGGTTCGCCCCCCGGCGCCACGGCGGGCGCACCGTCGTCGTCGAGGTGCCCGCCTGGACCAGCCACCACCTCGGCGACGACGCCCCCGTCCCCGCCCAGGACGCCGACCGCCACCTGCGCGCCGCCGCCGACCACCTGCGCGAGCGCGGCCGACAGCTCACCGCCCTACTGACCGCCCTCCCCCCGCACGAGGACCCGCACGACACCCCGCTGCTGCGCGCCACCCGCACCCAGCTCACCGCACTGCGCCAACTCGCCGACGCCTGGGACCCGCGCACCCCCGAGGGCCCCCGCCCGGCACCGCCCCCGCTCACCCGCGCCCACCTGGCCGGCATCGACCTGTGGGCCCACCGCATCCCGGTCCGCGCCGCCGCCCTGCTGCGCCGCGCCATCCCCGCCCAGGACCCCCGCCCCGCCGCCCTCCTCGACACCTGGTGCGCCCACTACCGCCACCGCTTCCGCCCCACCTGGCTCCCCGTCACCCGCCAGGCCGCCCACCACGCCAACACCGCCGAAGCCGCCGCGGCCGCCGTCCCCCTCCCCTGACCGCCCGCCCCGCGCGGTACCTCAGGACCGCGCGGTGTGCCGCTGAAGGCTGTTGACCCGCTCGGCGATCCGTGCCGCGGCGTCGGAGCCCGTCAGGAGGGTGACGTTGGCGGGCGAGGAGGACAGCATCGAGTCGACGGCGATGATCGGGACGGACGGCGCGGCCGAGGCGAGGCCGGTCGTCGCCCGGCCGAAGGGCGCGCCGACGGTGACGATCAGATCGCAGTGCTGGACGAGCAGTCCCGCGAGGTGCGGAGCGGCCTGTTCCGCCGTGGTCGCCGGTTCGATCATCTGCTGGACGTTGGTGCCGTGCTGTGTTCCGGCCGACTGCATGGCGGACCAGATCCCGGCAACGGTGCCGCCGCCGGTCGAGCTCGCGCTGTCCGCCGCCAGGCAGGCGCTCGCCCGCCCCGAGACGTCGTCCGCCTTGGCAGCGGTCGCACGGGGGGAGCTGTTACTGGTGAACAGCAGACAGCCGAGCACGGCAGCGGTGGCAATGCCCAGGACGGAAACGACCAGGGCCGGGCGGCGTGGACGGAGGCGAAGTGGCATGGGACGGGGCCCTCCTGAGAGCGGGAAACCGGTCAGCTGTTCCGCTTGGAACGGGATGTGTTGGACGCGGTGCGTGAACGGGGGCCCGGCCGGGCGGACTTGCCGGTCGCCGTCACCGCAGGCAGGTTTCGCGCGGCCTTCCGGGTGCTTCCGCGACTGCGGGACCTGTGCCACAGGACGGCTGCGGCGCCGATGGCCAGGGTGATTGCGGTGCCTGAGGCTATAGCGACGAACAAGCCGGAATCCGAACCGGATCCGGCGCCGGTTGAATCGTGCGATTCGCGAAGAAGGGGGTTCTCACGCTCTCCGTCGTCCGTGGAGGAAAGCGCCGCGACCGGGTCGACCCTGCCGAAACCGAGTCTCGGGTCGGGGCTTTTGTTTCGTTCGACTGTCGTGGTGATGAGGCGGTGGATCACCTGTCCCGCCGTCAAATCCGGATGTGCCGAGCGGATGAGTGCGGCAGTGGCCGAAACATAGGCCGCCGCGTAGCTCGTGCCGTCGGCCTTCACGTATCGGCCTTGGTTATTGGTCGAGTAGATCTCGGCGGCGGGTGCCGCGACGACGATGCCGCGGCCGGATTCGCTGGCCTTCCAGAAACCTCCGCTCTCGTCGACTCCGGAAACCGACACGACTCCGGGGAAAGCCGCCGGATACATCGGAGGGTTCCCCCGGTCGCCCTCGTTGCCGGCGGAGGCGACGACGACGGCGTCCTTGCCCATCGCGTAGGTGACGGCCTGTTTGAGCAGCGGGTCCGGATCGGGCGCGCCGAGGGAGACGTTGATGACCCGCGCACCGTGGTCCGCCGCCCAGACGATGCCACGCGCGACCATCGGTGCGGAGATCTGGTTGCCGGTGCCGACGCGGACTGGGAGGATCTTCGCGTCCGGCGCGAGGCCCGTCATGCCCTCACCGGGAGCCGGGCCACCGGTGCCGGCGATGATGCCGGCGATGGCGGTTCCGTGGGATTCGCCCGAGGTGTCCGTCCGGCCGTCGTCACCGTCACCGATCAGGCCGGCGCCGGGAAGGACCTGTCCGGCCAGGTCGGGATGCGAGGCCGAGACCCCGCTGTCGACGACGGCGACCGTCGTTCCGGCGCCGCGGCTGATCGACCAGACCCGGTCTGCCTTGAAGTGCTCCGCGTCCAGCGGCCATTCACTGGAGCGGATGCTCTCGGCATTGCTCGCGGGCGTTCCGGAGACCAGGGCGGACACGGTGAATACGGCAACACCACAGGCGTTGAAAAACCGGCGTATTGCGGCCATGGGTGCTGCTCCTGGGGCGGAGTGACGGTAACTCAAGAAGGCATGGAGATGCCTAGATCGGTGGCGATCTTATACACATGCGCCTTCCCCGCGGCCTCGTGATCAGGCGTCAGGGCCGCGCTTTGCGGAACTTTTGCCAGGGCCATTTGAAGGCAAAGCGGGAGATAGCCCGGCATCTCGGATGCCGGGTGGCAGTTGAACGCTGGACCGGAAGCGGTCGTGGTCGATAGAAGATCTATCGGCCTGCCCGATGGGGGGTCTCGGACTCGTTTTCCTGGAGGGTCGGCCGTGCGCCGCTTGTCACGCCGTGAATCGCAGAAGACGTCGCGCCTGGGGGGCGGAAGCAATCCCCTGCGTGCGGCCCGTCGTGCGTGGAGCGGAGCAACCGGCTCGGACCGCACGTCCGTTCCGAGGCGACGTTGGCCCGTTGCGCTGTTGTCGTTGTCCCTGCTGCAGGCGGTGGCACTCCAGCCCGCGGAGGCCTTCGCCCAGGCGCATGCCCCGACACCGGCCGTGTCGGCACAGGCCCCCCGAGTTCCGCAGCAGCGTTCTGACGATGCCACTGGGCAGGGGCACCAGGTCGGTGCGAACGAGACCTCGCGTCACGAGGCCGCCGGTGTGGCAGCCGGGCACGTGCCCGCTCCCGGCGAGGCAGCCGAGAAGACGGACAGCCAGGACGGCGGCAAGCCCCACGCACCGGTCGCCCCGGAGCTGGTGAAGGGCAAGCAGACGACGCCCCCCGTGCTGCCCAGGCCCCAGGCGACCGGTCCGGACGGCTCGCCGAAGAGCCAGGGCGAGGCCGCCACCGGGAAGGTCACGCCGACCAAGGACTCGCCGGCCGGCTGGGTGGGCCCGACCGACCCGGACGCCGGGGCCACCGAGGTCACCGGGGCCAGGACCTCCACCACCTCGGTCTTCGAGAACCCCGACGGCACCAAGACGATGCGCGTCTACAGCCAGCCCGTCCACTTCCGGAAGCCCGACGGCACCTGGGAGAACATCGACACAGGCCTGTCCCGGGGCCGGGACGGCAGGTGGGCCGAGGCCGCCAACGACCAGGCGCTCAGCTTCTCCCCGAGCGCCGACGGCAGCGCGCTGATCGACTGGACCCTGGACACCGGCCACCGCATCTCCTACACGCTCCGGGGCGCCAAGCCGGTCGCGGCCACCGCCGCGGCGAACACGCTGACCTACCCCGCGGCGCTCGCGGACTCCGACGTCGTCTACAACACCCTCGCGCAGGGCATCAAGGAATCGCTGGTCCTGCACAGCACCTCTGCCCCGACCACCTGGGTGTTCCCGCTGAACACCACGGGACTGTCCGCCTCCCTGGACTCCTCCGGCAACGTCCGCTTCACCGACGAGGCCGGCAAGGTCCGGATGACCATCCCGCACGGGTACATGGAGGACTCGGCACTCGACCCGCACTCCGGCGAAGGGGCCACCTCCGACGCCGTCACCTACAAGCTGACCACCGTGGACGGCAAGTCGGCCCTGCAAATGGACCTCGACACGGCCTGGTTGAAGGACCCCAAGCGGGTCTTCCCGGTCAAGGTGGACCCCACCGGCCAGATCAACGGCACGCGTTCCACCTACATCGTGTCGAACAGCGCCACCAACCACGCGAGCGAGAACAGCCTCAAGACCGGCAGCTACAACGGGGGAGCGTCCTACGACGCCAGCTACCTCGTCTTCGACTCCCTCGGCTCGAACCTGGGCAACATGTACGTCCAGAAGGCCGAGCTGGACCTGAACGCCATCTGGAGCGGCGGCTGCCAGTCTCGCGACGTCGCCGTGCACGCCATCACCTCCGCCTGGGACCCGGGCAGTGTCAACAACTTCTCCCAGGTGCCCTACGACCCCGCGGTGCTCGCCTCCGCCAACTTCCAGGCGCCCAACAGCAGCTACTGCCCCGGCTCGCCCGTCACGGTGCCGTTCAACCTCGGCGGCGACCCGACCACCGCCGGCGTCCAGCTCGTCAACGGCTGGACCCACGGCGCCGGCAACTACGGCTTCGCGCTCACCTCCGACACCAGCGACATCCAGGCCTGGAAGCAGTTCGACAGCGTCAACACCCAGCACCCGCCGTTCCTGAAGCTCACCTACGTCGACTGGGCCGCCGACTACTCCATCCCCGGGGACTACATCCAGCCCACCGCCGTCACCCCGGGCTCGCAGCAGGTCACCATGACCAATCTCGCCGCGAACTGGTGGAACTCCAACAGCATGCGGGTCAAGCCGAGGTTCTTCGACGCGAACTGGCACGAGTACTGGCCGGGTGCGGGCACCACCACGGGCGTTCCGGGGCTGGTCAAGACGGGCGACACCGTGACCTTCACCGCCACCATCCCGCCGATGGCACCGGGGAGCAGCTACCAGCTGTGCTGGGACGGCGTGGTCAACGGCACGTACTCGCTCAAGGACGACTTCGGCATCCCGTACCACACCTGCACGTGGGTGGCCGCCAAGAACGTCAACCCGCAGATCGACACCATGGTGCCGCTGTCCAACTCCGTGGTCGGCACGCTCTCCCCGCAGCTCTACGCGGGCGGCCACGACCCGGACAACTACCCGGGCACGGGCGTGGACTACGACTTCCGCGTCTACACCAACCCGGCCTCGGGCGACTCCCAGCTGCTCGCCGAGTCGGGCTGGCAGCCGAGCCAGACCTGGTCCGTGCCGGCCGGCAAGCTGGCCTGGAACAGCAGCTATCAGTGGACCGTCATGGCCGGTGACCACATCGGCGCGAGTCCGTGGTCGGGGAACGCGACGTTCTCCACCCAGTTGCAGCAGCCCGTCATCACCTCCCACCTGGGAGGGGCCGCCGGCGACGGCGCGGGGCACGACTTCGACGCCCACGTGGGCAACTACACCACCGCCGCGACGGACGCGAGCGTGAAGACGGTCGGGCCGGCCCTGACCGTGACCCGCTCGTACAACTCCCTCGACCCGCGCACCTCCACGCTCTTCGGAGCCGGCTGGACGTCCGCCTTCGACATGCAGGTGCAGCCGGACCAGGACGGCACCGGCGCGGTCGTGCTGACCACCGCCAACGGCCGCACCGGACGTTTCGGACTGGGCAGCGGCAACGTCTTCACCCCGCCGCCGGGCGAGTTCGCCTCCCTGACCAAGGTCGACGCCGGGTTCGACCTGACGGCCAAGGACGGTGTGGTCTACCAGTTCCACATACCCAGCGGCAGCGCCTTCGCGCTGTCCCGGGTCACCGACGCGGCCGGCCACGTCCAGGACCTCACCTACGCAAACGGCAGGCTCACCACGGTCAAGGACACCGCGTCGGGCCGGTCCCTGCACTTCGAGTGGACCACGGACAACCGGCACGTCGCCAAGGTCTACACCGACCCCACGACCGGAACGGACTGGAACACCGCCCAGACCTGGACCTACACCTACGACAGTGGCAACCCGGACCAGCTGAACGGCGTCTGCACCCCGCCGGCCGGAACCAACACGACCAGGCCCTGCACCGGTTACACCTACACCCCGGGCTCCCACCTGCGCTCGGCTGTCCTCGACGCCGGACCCTCCTCGTACTGGCGCCTCGGTGAGTCCTCCGGCGCCACCGCGGCCAGCGAGGTGATCGAGAACCAGGGCAACGACAACGCGACCTACTCCGCCCAGGGCGTGACCCTGGGCACCCCCGGCCCGGCGGCGGCCGCGACGGCGGCGACCTTCGACGGGAGCAGCGGCTACGTGACGCTGCCGCAGACCGGGCTGTCCAGCTCGTCCTACATGTCGGTCGGGCTCTGGTTCAGGACCACCGGCTCGGGCGTGCTGTTCAGCTACCAGGCGGAGAACTTCCCGGGCAGCGGCACCACGGCGGGCGACTACACCCCGGCGCTCTACGTCGGCCAGTCGGGCAAGCTCCGCGGCAAGTTCTGGGCTGGTTCCTCCGTCCCCATGCAGTCGTCGAAGGCGGTCAATGACGGCCAGTGGCACTTCGCGGTCCTGTCGGCCGCCGGCGTCACCCAGACGCTGTACCTCGACGGCCAGGCCCAGGACACGCTGGCCGGCCCCGTCCTCGCACCGGGGGAGCGCGCCGGAGCCATCGGCGGCGGCTTCACCAGCGCCTGGTGGCAGGACAGCCCGTTCACCGACTTCACCGGCCGGGCCAGCTACTTCAACGGCAGCATCAGCGACGTCGCCTTCTACAACCGGACCCTCGGGGCCCCGACCGTCCAGGCCCTGTGGCAGGCCGGAAGCCGGCCCTCCACCGAGCTGTCCGGCCTGAAGCTCCCCTCCGGCAAGACCCGGCTCGCAGCCGCCTACGACACCGTCAAGGACCGCGCCTCCCAGATCACCGACGGCAACGGCGGCACCTGGAAGCTCGGCAACCCGACCGTGTCCGGCTCCTCCCAGGAGTACCGCGGCCAGGTCATGGGCTCCCAGCCCGCCGGATACTGGCGTCTGTCGGAGAGCCAGGGGATCCAGGCCTCCAACCAGGTCTACAGCCCCCGGCCCACGCCCAACAATGGCACGTACTCCGATGTCGCACTCGGCGCCGCCGGACCGATGACGGGCTCCACCGGATCCGCCTCCTTCAACGGCAGCACTTCCTGGGCCGAACTGCCGGCCGCCTACGCCCCCCAGTCCGGCCCGGGAACGCTCGGGGTCTGGTTCAGGACCGGCAGCGCCGGCGTCCTGCTCAGCTACCAGTCCTTCCCCGTCAACGCCCCCCACACCCAGGCGGGCCTGCACTGGAACCCGGCCCTGTACGTCGGCACCGACGGCAAGCTCCACGCCCAGCTGTGGACCGGCGACGCCTCCCACACGATGGCCAGCGCCGCCACGGTGAACGACAATAAGTGGCACTTCGCCGTGCTCTCCGCCGACAGCCCCACCACCCAACAGCTCTACGTGGACGGCGCGCAGAGCGCCGGACCACTGACCGGCAGCATCACCCCCAACGGCGTCGAGCACGTCTTCGTCGGCGCGGGCGCCATCTCCCTCGGCTGGCCCGCAGCCCCCAGCGACGACTCCGGCCACTTCAACGGCCAGATCGCGGACGTCATGGCGTTCCCCCGCGGCCTGGACAGCGGGACGGTCACCAGCCTCTACCAGCAGGCCACCACCAGCGGCGCCGCCCAGTACGACGCGGCCGTCGTCGACGCCCACCCCACCGGCTACTGGCGCATGGGCGACACCACCGGCAACCAGGCCACCGAAGTGATCTCCTCCGCGGCACTGGCGCAGAACCACGGCAGCTACCACAACACCACCTGCTGCCAGAGCGGCCCCTGGGCGTCCGGCACCTCCACCGCCACCGGCTTCAACGGCACCACCTCCTACGTCCAGCTGCCGGCCAACACCGCGCCCAAGCCCTACAGCGGCACGGCCGTCGAGCTCTGGTTCAAGACCACTGCCCCCGGCGTGCTCTACAGCCACCAGTCCTTCCCGATCGACGGCAAACCCAACGGCTCCACCGACCGCTGGAACCCGGCGCTCTACATCGGCTCGGACAAGAAGCTCTACGGCGCCCTGTGGACCGGCTCGGCCACCAACGCCCTGGTCTCCACCACCGCCGTCGCCGACGGGAACTGGCACCACGTCGCCCTGACCGGCGACGGCAGCGGCCAGACCCTCTACCTCGACGGCGCGCCCACCGCCACCAGCAACACGGCGCTGCCCATCACCTACAACGGCTCCGCCTACGACTTCCTCGGCGCCGGCTGGACCGGTGGCGGCTGGCCCAACCCGCCCGCCGACCAGGTCGGCCACTTCAACGGCGCCATCGCCGACTTCTCGATCTACAGCTACCCGCTCGTCGCCGGCGCGGTCGCCGACCACTACCGGGCCGCCACCACGCCCGGCACCACCGGCGGCCTCGACGCCGCGGGCGCCTACCGCGCCGCCGTCGTCCAGGCCGGACCGATCCAGTACTGGCGCCTCAACGACCCCTCCGGCTCCTGGTACGCGGCCGCCGAACTCGGCACCGCCATGCCCGACCTGACCGCCGGCACCTACAACAGCGTCACACTCAACGCCAACGGCCCGACCAACGACTACGGCAACCAGCGCGCAGCGGTCTTCGACGGCACCACCTCGCAGGTCCGGCTCCCCGCCGATGCCGCACCCACCCACGGCCCCGCCAGCATGGAGCTGTGGTTCAACACCACCAGCGGCGGCCCGCTGTACAGCTACCAGGACTTCCCCGTCGGCTCCCCGCTGGGACACAGCTGGAACCCGGCGCTGTACGTCGGCTCCGACGGCCGCGTCCACGGCGAGTTCTGGATGGGCTCGGGCGCCGTCATGACCTCCGACCGGACCGTCAACGACGGCAAGTGGCACCAGGTGGTCCTCACCGCCGACGACAGCGGCCAGACCATCTACATCGACGGCCAAGCCAGCGCCACCGACACCAGCGGACGCAAGATCACCTTCAACGGCACCCCGTACGTCTACCTCGGCGCCGGCACCACCACCGGCTGGGGCTGGCCCGCCGGCGGCGGCGACCACTTCACCGGCAGCATCGCGGAAGCCTCCTACTACACCAGCCGCCTCGACGCCGCCACGGTCGCCGCCCACTTCAAGGCCATGGGCGACGGCGGCACCGCCACGCCCGTCACCGCCGCCAACGTCACCGACCCCACGGGCAACACCCTCGCGTACCGCTACGACGCCCACTCGGCCAAGCTCATCTCCCGCAGCGACGCCTGGGGCGACACCACCCGCTACTCGTACGACACCAACGGCTTCCTGCACACCGTGACCGACGCCGACGGACACACCGTCACCACCGGCCACGACGACCGGGGCAACGAGGTCTCCCGCACCACCTGCCAGGACACCACCCACTGCCACACCAGCTACGCCCACTACTACCTCGACGCCACCACGGACCACCTCGGCGCCGTCAACGACACGGTGACCGACCGCAGCGACGCCCGCTCCAGCGGGTCCGGCGACGCCACCTACCGCACGCAGTACAGCTACGACCCGGCCGGCGACCTCCTGTCCACCACCGTGCCCGCCACCGCGGACTTCCCGCAGGGCCGCACCTCCTACCTCGCCCGCACCAGCGGCAGCGAGGCCGCCGTCGGCAGCGACGGCAACCCGACGACCGGAACCCAGCCCGCCGGGCTGGTCACCTCCCAGTCCCCGTACGTCGACCACGCCGCCTACCCCAACCAGGCGGCGGTGCCCGCCAACCTGAGCACCGTCAACGCGTACAACGCGGCCGGCGACCTCACCAGGAGCGTCAGCCCGCTGGGCCTGGTCACCACCTACACCTACGACAACCTCGGCCACCTCACCTCCAGCACCGAGGCCTGCACCAACTGCGGCCAGGGACAGACCCCCACCAAGGTCACCACCGCCTACACCTGGGACGGCCAGGGCAATCCGCTCACCCGCACGGACCCGGCCACGACGGACGCCGTCACCGGCACCGTCCACACCCCCCGGACCACGACCGCCTACGACACCGACGGCAACCCCCTCACCCGGACCGTCGCCGACCTCACCGGCGGCGACGCGCCGCGCACCACCAGCTGGGCGTACTCCGGCACGACCAGCCAGCTCTCGAAGGTCACCGACCCGGCCGGCCGCTCGACCGGCTACACCTACGACAAGTACGGCAACAAGGCCAGCAGCACCGACGCCGCCGGGACCACCTACAGCTACGACTACGCCCCGATGGGCTGGCTGCAGCAGGTAGCCGTCACCAACTACACCGGAAGCCCCACCAGTCCGGTCAGCGCCCGCTGGCAGATCCTCGAGTCCCGCGCCTACGACCCCGCCGGCCGCCTGGCCAAGGTGACCGACGCGATGGGCCGCTCCACCCACACCTACTACAACGACGACAACACCGTCGCCGAGGTCGACGCCGACGCGTTCCACACCTTCGACCCGGTCGCCAAGGCCTTCGACGGCACCCTGCGCAACGTCCTCCTGCAGCAGAACACCTACGACGCGGCCGGGCACCTCACCCAGCGCGTCACCGGCGGCGGCAAGACCACCGTCGCCAACACCTGGGACGCCGCAGGGCGGGCCACCAGCACCACGGTCGACCCCGGCGGACTCAACCGCACCAGCGGCAACGCCTACGACGCGGCCGGCCACGTGCTGCGCTCCACCATCACCGACGGGACCCAGACCCGGGAGAGTGACTTCAGCTACGACGTCGCGGGGAACGTCACCGCGCAGACTGTCAAGAACCCGCCGCAGGACTCCACCACCACGTTCAGCTACGACCAGCGCGGCCTGCCGCTCACCCGGACCAGCCCCAACGGCAATGTCAGCGGCGCCAATCCGGCCGCCTACACAGCCAGTTACCTCTACGATGCCGCGGGTCAGCAGGTCGTCACCACCGAACCACCGGTGCCCACCACGACCTTCAATCCCGCGACCGGGCAGCCTCTCACGCTGACCGTCGCCCCCGAGACCCGCACCGGCTACAACACCTTCGGTGAGACCGCTGAGACCAAGGACCCGACCGGCGCCGTCACCACCACCACCCACACCTTCGACGCCACCGGCGAACACCTCGCCGTCGCGAGCAACACCTACACCGCCCCCGACGGCAGCGGCACCTTCACCGCCGTCACCCGGGCCGACTTCGACGCCATGGGCCGTCCCAAGGTCCTCACCGACGCCAAGGGCAACACCACCACCAGCGTCTACGACCAGCTGGGCAACCTGGTCGAGAAGGACCTGCCGAGCACCGGCGGAGTGACCCCGAAGTGGCTCTACAGCTACGACCTCGACGGTGAGAGCCAGTCGGTCACCGACCCGACGGGTGCCGTCGTGCTGTCGACGTACGACGACCTCGGCCGCCCCGTCACGTTCAGCAGGCAGGTCCGCCAGACCTCCCACGGCGCCAGCGGCGGCACGCCCGCCGTCTACACCGGCAGCTTCGGATACGACGACGCCGGCAACCGGACCAACGTGATCACCCCCAACCGGGAGTCCACTCTCAACTCCTATGACGCGGCGGGGGATCGAGTCAGTACCACCGATCCGCTGGGCAACACCAGCACCACCTCGTACGACCTCGTCGGCGCCCCTGTGCGCACCACCGCGCCCGCCGACTCACCGGGCCGAAGCGGGCGGGCGACCGCCACGACCTACGACCAGGCCGGCCGACCGCTGAGCATCGCCAACCTCGACGAGAACGGGGCGGTGGTGTCGACGAGCCGCATCCAGTACGACGCCGACGGGAACGCCCTGGCAACCACTGACGCGGACGGCAACACCCGCCGCACCGAGTACAACGGAGTCGGCCAGGCGGTCCGCCAGATCCAGCCGGTGGACGCCAACCACAACATCGCCACCGCGCTCGGCTACGACGCCGCGGGTCACCGCACCGTCTACACCGACGGCAACGGGCAGAGCACCTACTTCACCTACAACACCCTCGGACTGGCCGAGTCCACCGTCGAACCGGCGACCTCCGCCTACCCGAACGCCGTCGACCGCACCTACACCACGGCATACGATCCGAACCTGCAGCCGATCACCGTCCTCAAGCCGGGCGGCGTGAAGATCCAGAACGCCTACGACCCCGCAGGACGAATCACCGCTCAGAGCGGCAGCGGAGGCGAGGCGCCGACACCTACTCGCAACGTCGGCTACGACCTCGCCGGGCGGATCACCTCCGTCTCCACCCCGAACGGCCCGCAGACCTTCAGCTACGAGGACCGCGGACTGCTGTGGACCAGCTCCGGTCCGCAGGGCCAGGCGAGTTTCACCTACGACGCGGACGGCCTCCTGAGCTCCCGCACCAACGCGGCGGGAACCGCCAACTTCAGCTACGACCCGGCCGGACGCCTGAAGTCGTTCGCCGACCCGCTCACCGCAAGTACGGTCGGCTACACCTACTACCCGTCCGGGACCCTGCAGTCCGTCAACTACGGCAGCACGACCCGGTCGTTCACCTACGACGGGAAGCAGAACCTCACCAGCGACACCCTCAGCACGTCCGGCGTCACCAAGGCGTCCGTGGCGTACGGCTACTACTCGTCGGGCCGTCTGAAGACCCAGAACACGACCGGGCTCACCGGCACGCCGAACGCCAACTACACCTACGACCAAGCCGGGCGGCTGTCCATCTGGAACAAGGGGGACAGCACCACCTCCTACAACTACGACGACAACGGCAACCTCACCAAGTCGGGTGCCACGAACGCGACCTACAACCAGCGCAATCAGCTGCTCACTGCCGGGGTCAACACCTACACGTTCACCCCGCGGGGCACCAGGTCATCCGTCAGCAGTGGCAGTACGACCACCACCGCCGGCTACGACGCGTTCGACGAACTCGTGACCCAGGGAAGCCAGACCTACTCCTACGACGCCCTCGGCCGACTGGCCTCCACGGCCGGCCGCACGTTCGGATACGACGACGAGAGTAGTCACCTCGTCACGGACGGCACGGAGACGTACAGTCGGGCGCCCAGCGGTGGCCTCGTTTCCGTCAGCGCCGGCGGCGCCGCCAACTTCGCCTACAGCAACCGCCACGGTGACCTGGTCGGTACGTTCACCGCGAACGGCACCGCCATGGCGGGCTCCGGAGCCTACGACCCGTGGGGCAAGCCGGACGGCGCGGCGACGACCGGCAGCAAGCTCGGGTACCAGGGCGGCTGGACCGACCCAGCAAGCGGTCAGGTCAGCACTGCCAGCCGCTGGTACGACCCCACCACCGCGGAGTTCACCAGCCGCGACTCGGCCCAACTCGCCACCGGCACCTCATCGGCCGCCAACCTCTACGCCTACGCCAACGGCGACCCGATGAACGCGGCCGACCCCAGCGGACACCGCGCCTGCGCTCCGTTCCCGGTAACAACCCCGTGGGGAGGCGGTGGTGGTGGCGGGGACGACCAGGACCGCACGCCTCCTGCCGAGTCCACGCCTCCGCCAGCCGATGTGCCGGTCGCGCTTCCAGACCGGGCACAGAAAGACTTCGGGCTGGCGGCCAGTCAGGAGTACAGCCTCCAGCAGATGCTGGAACAGCAGCGCCTCGACAACGCGATGCATCCGTTCGGCTACTCTGGCGGGTCGCTCGATATGCCGTCATGGGGGTTGTACGGCACCCCGCTCGGTGCCGGAGCCATCCCGGAGATCTTCGGCAGCGTCCCCTGGACAGGCCTCTTCGAAGGCGGCGCCCTCGCCCTGAACCCGTTCTCCCGGAGCAGCTGCGACACCCCCACCGGCCACCATCGCCCACGGCCGCACGACAGCGGGTCGACGAGCCCGAGCCAGCCGAAGGTCGACCCTCATACGATCGACCCCGTCCAGTGCACGCACTGTTCGACCACGGCACCCTCCGGCACACCGCTCAACGGCCCGGAGCTCGGGCTGACGCAACAAGGGAAGCCGCTCCCCGAGCTTGGTGGGCAGACGCTGCTCGATCCGTACCAGCCCGGGGCAGTGACCAATGATGGTCTGTTCTTGTGGCCTCAGGACGCGGCTATCGCGTACAACCCTAAACTTGACGAGCAGGACAGCGAAAAGGGATGCCGTTCGACACGGAAGACGTGGGTCTACTACCAACCTCGCGATCAGGCCGGGAGGGCAACCGGTGTCACCGCCTGTCTAAATGCCGCAGATATCGACTATCAGGACCGGGGGCGTATGCCGGATCCGAACAAGAATACCTTTATCATCGGTGGCGATACTCGCTCGACGGCCGCCGGCACCTATGATCCGCCGGGGTTCGTGGATGGCACCAAGCAGGCTCGGGGCCACCTCCTTGCCAGGCAGTTGGGTGGCTCAGGGTTGGAGATGAGGAATCTGGTGCCGCTCTACACGAACGCAAACTCCGTCGTTATGAAGAGCTACGAAGATCAGGTTCGAGCGGCGCTCGATCAGAACCCTTCCCAGACAGTTTATTTCAGCTCTCAGGTCGAGTACTGGGACAAGACGGATCCGAATCCCCGCCGAATATGGTTCAATGCACGCGGGACGGGCGGCCTGAATATTAGCGTGCCCATCGACAACATGTAGCTGCGTGTGACTGAAAGATGGAGATCTTGGGATTCATCGAAGAACTGGCGGCGCTCGGTGGTCTAGCTGAGGCGCGCAGGTTTGTGGCGCCCTGGCAGGACGTCGAGCGAGAGCTTGGCATTGGAGTGCCATTCGACTATGTTGAATACGTTGGTCATTTCGGTCCGGGCGGCTGGAGCAACTATCTGGGCGTTCTGATTCCGGGGGTGGCGGATTCATCCAGTGATCTTGTGCATCAGTCGAATATCCTGAACGAGCTGCTGACTCAGCATCCCATTGTCCGTGAGCAGCAACCGTTCCCCATCTTTCCGGAGCCCGGGGGACTGCTGAGGTGGGGTAACTCAGCGACCGCCGAGACATTCCATTGGCGAGTTGACACGGATGATCCGGACTCATGGTCCACGGTGGTGCTCGGGGATGCGAAGGAAGAGGTATACGAGTTCCACGGGCCGATGACGGAGTTCTTGGCAAAATTGTTTGACCGTCGGATTCACGTCCCGTTTATGAATCAGATTCCGAAAAGGTCTGACACTCGATTCTCCCCGAGCGATGGGACTCCGCTGAGCCCCCGTTTCCGGATCGAGCCCCTCGGGTACTTCGAGAACTGAATCAGCGGTACCCGGGCAGCGAACCGCACTCGCCGTATCGGGTGAGGTCGGCGGCGGTGCGGTCATTGAGGGTGGTGCTGGCGTGGGTGCCGGGGCGGTCGAGGGCGGCGGCCTGGCGGGGCTGTTCCCGCCCGACCCGACCGGATTCCACCCCGGCTTCCACGACGGCGCCCGGGTGCCGGTCGCGGTCGGCCTGGAACTGGTGCGGGCGATGCTCCGCGACAGCGGCGCCTGGTGCCGCCTGGAGACCGAGCCCGACGCCGGGTACGGCCCCGAGCCCGCCTTCGCCGTGCACGTCGGCTGGGACCAGTACCTCTACGTCGGCAGCGACGCGCCCTGCCCGGCGGCGGTGGCGCGCACCCGCGCGCTGGGCCTCCACCCGGAACCGATGGACGCCTCCCCGTACGAGGCCGAGGACGACGAGCCGGGCGAGCAGTGCCCCGCCGACGAGGAGTTCTGGGCCCGGCTGCGCCGGTACGTGGTGGAGGGCCGGGCGGCGCTGCTGGAGGAGGTGCCCGCCGACAACGCCTCCCGCTGGCACCGGCTCGGCGACGGTACGGCGGCGAGGACGGCGGCGGAGGTGACAAGGGCGGAGGAGGCGGTCGACGCGGTGCGCGCCCTGCTGGTCCCGCGCGCCCAACTCGCCGTGTGGCCGGAACTGCTCACCGACGTCGCCGCGGCCCTGGCCGCCCTGCCCGAGGACGGCCCGGTCGAGTTCCTCCGGGAGGGCCGCGACGGCCGGATCACCGGCACGGTCGCGGACGCGGAGGATCTCAGGGAGCGGGCCGCCGAGCTGTCCGGGGCCCGGGCCGCCGCCGTCCTGTCGGTGTACGCCGGCGAGCGCGGCCCGCTGTTCACCGCGGTGCTGCCGGACGCCGACGGAGTCCTGCGCGCCCGCTGGCGCACCGAGCCGGCGCCGGGGGACCGGGAGCCGGGGCCCGAGTAGGGCGGGCTCAGGACTCGACGGGGTCGCGCAGGGCGGCGTGGGCCGAAGGCGGGGGAGCGGGGTCGTCCTCGGAGAGCAGTGAGCCCCGTACGCGCTGGACGTAGCGCTCGATCAGGTGGCACAGCACGCTGACGGTCGCGGCGACGTCCGGTTCCGGGACGCCGTCCAGGGCGTCGGTCAGGCCGGTGATGTTGGCCTGTTTCAGCCGCTCGAGCAGAGCGCGCCCGTCGGCGGTGAGGGCGACCCGGCGGGCCCGGCGGTCCAGGGCGTCGGGGGTGCGGGCCACCAGGTGCTGGCCCTCCAGGCGGTCGATCTGCCGGGTGACGTGGGAGGGCTTGACCATCAGCCGGGCGGCCAGGTCGCCCACCCGGCTGGGCCCGTCGGCCTCGGCGAGGGCGCGCAGCAGGTAGACGTCCGAGCGTGCGGCGGTGATGCCGGCCTTGGCGGTGCGGCGCTCGTGTTCCTGGGAGCGGGTCAGCAGGTAGGCCAGCGAGGCCAGTACGGCCTCCAGGTCTGCGGTGGCGGTGTCCGCGGTGGCGGTCCGATCGTCTGCGGCGTCCGACATGGGGGAACTTTAGCGGCCGGTGCGCCTCCCGGCTGCGGCGCAGACCGGTCACCGGATTTCGGACAGATTCGGCGCCCACCGGATGGGCCCTTTCGCCGCCACGGACCGCGAGTTAGCGTGACAGCGAGTTAGTTGCTTTTGGCACGTAAATGCTCCGGGCCCGCACGCCCGCCGCACCCGCGTGCCCCGCACGGCCGCACCCTCGCGTGCCCCGCACGGCACCGCGGGCCGGACCGGACCGACCCATCCGGCACAGCCAGCTCCGAGAGGGGAGCCCCCCATGGCCACCGCCGCACAGACCCCCCGCTTCACCCACCCCGCCGCCCGCGGCACCTGCCCCTTCGCCCCGCCGCCGGCCTACCAGCAGGCCCAGCAGGACGAGCCGATCAGCCGCATCTCCCTCTGGGACGGTTCCCCCAGCTGGCTGCTCACCCGCCACGAGGACATCAAGGCGGTGCTCTCCGACGCCCGGTTCAGCTCCGACTCCACCCGCCCCGGCTTCCCCTTCGTCAGCGCCGGCGCCCGCCAGCTGAACAACGGCCAGCCCGTCTTCATCCGGATGGACGACCCCGAGCACGCCCGCCTGCGCCGGATGCTCACCGGCGAATTCATGATCAAGAAGGTCGAGGCGCTGCGCCCCGAGGTCCAGCGCATCGCCGACGAACTGCTGGACAGGATGACCGAGGGCCGCACCGGGGCCGACCTGGTCCGCGAGTTCGCCCTGCCGCTGCCCTCCCTGGTCATCTGCCTGCTGCTCGGCGTCCCCTACCAGGACCACGAGTTCTTCCAGGAGTGCAGCCGGGTCCTGCTGCGCCGCGACTCCTCGGTCGAGGACGTCATCGCCGCCCAGGCCCGGCTGACCGACTACCTGGAGGAACTCACCGACACCAAGCGCACCCACCCCGACGACGGCATCCTCAGCCGCCTGGTCGAACGCGGCGAACTCAACACGGCTGAGATCGGCGCGATGGGCCGGCTGCTGCTGGTCGCCGGGCACGAGACCACCGCCAACATGACCGCGCTGTCCGTCCTCGCCCTGCTGCGCCACCCCGCCCAGCTCGACCACCTGCGCCGCCACCCCGAGGCCGTCCCCGGCGCCGTCGAGGAACTGCTGCGCTACCTGACCATCGTGCACTCCGGCCTCACCCGGGTCGCCACCGAGGACGTCGAGCTCGGCGGGGTGCGGATCCGGGCCGGCGAGGGCGTCGTCTGCATGATCAGCACCGCCAACCGGGACACCGCGCAGTTCACCGACGGCGACAGCCTCGACCTGACCCGCGACGCCCGCCGCCACCTCGCCTTCGGCTTCGGCGTCCACCAGTGCCTGGGCCAGCCGCTGGCCCGGCTGGAACTGCAGATCGCCCTCGACACCCTGCTGCGGCGCCTGCCCGAACTGCGCCTGGCCACCGCCTTCGAGGACGTCCGCTTCCGCGGCGAGATGCTCATCTACGGCGTCCACGAGCTGCCCATCGCCTGGTAGTCCGGGCCCGCCCCCCCCCCCGAACCCTCGCCCCCGAACTCCCCACCACCCCCGAAGGGAACCCCATGCTCGTCCTGATCGACCAGGAGAAGTGCTGCGGCGCCGGCCACTGCGTGCTCGCCGCCCCCGAGGTCTTCGACCAGCGCGACGAGGACGGCATCGTCGTCCTGCTCGACGCCCGCCCCCCGGCCGGCCTCCACCAGGCCGTCCAGGACGCCGCCGCGGTCTGCCCGGCCGCGGCGATCACCCTGGAGAACGTGTGACCGCACTGCGCGAGGTGGCCGTCGTCGGGGCCGGCGCCGCCGGACTGCACGCCGCCGAGGCGCTGCGCCGGGCCGGCTACGACGGCCGCCTCACCCTCGTCGGGGCCGAGCCCGAACCCCCGTACGACCGGCCGCCGTTGTCCAAGCAGCTGCTCGACGGCCGGCTGCCGGCGGACAAGCTGGCCCTGCGCGGGAGCGCCGCCCTGGCGGAGCTGCGGCTGGACCTGCGCCTGGGGGTGGCGGCCGAACGCCTGGACCGCGGCGCCCGCACCCTGCACCTGGCCGACGGCCGGCAGGTGCGCTGCGACGCCCTGGTGGTGGCCACCGGCGTCCGCCCGCGCCGGCTGCCCGGCGCCGAGACGCCGCTGCCCGGCGCCCACGTGCTGCGCACGCTGCCCGACGCCCTCGCCCTGCGCGAGGAACTACGGCCGGGCGCACGGCTGTTGGTGGTCGGCGGCGGACTGCTCGGCGCCGAGGCGGCGGCCACCGCCGTCGGGCTCGGCGCCGAGGTGACCTGGCTGGTGGCGGCCGCCGCGCCGCTGGCCGCCGTCCTGGGCGCCGAGACGGCCGCGCTGCTGACCGGCCTGCACCGCGAGCACGGGGTGCGGATCCACCGGGGCGCGGCCGCCGCCGTGCTCCGGCGGCACGGCCGGGCCGCCGGCGTACGGCTCGCCGACGGCGGCGAGCTGGCCGCCGACGCCGTCCTGATGGCGATCGGCTCGGTGCCGGCCACCGAGTGGCTGGCCGGCAGCGGGGTCCCGCTGGCCGACGGCGTGGCCTGCGACGCCCACTGCGCCGCCGGCCCCGGCGTCTGGGCGGCCGGCGACGCCGCCTCCTGGCCCGACCCGCGCACCGGCCGCCGCCGGCGCCTCGAACAGCGCACCAACGCCACCGACCAGGCCCTGCTCGCCGCCCGCAACCTGCTGGCCGGCCCGGACGGCACCCGCCAGGCCTACGCGCCGGTCCCGTACCTGTGGACCGACCAGTACGGCCTGCGGGTGCAGGCCTTCGGCAGCCCGGGCGCCGCCGACCGCTTCGAACTGGTCGACGGCAGCCTCGCCGAGCACCGGTTCGCCGCCGCCTGTCTGCGGGAGGGCCGGGTCACCGGCGCGGTGGGCATCGCCGCCGCCCGCGCCCTGCGCGGACTGCGCGCCCAGGTCGCCGCCCACGGCCCCTGGCCGCCCGCCGCCGAACGGGAGGCCGCCCCGGTCGGCTGAGCCGGGGGCCGAGGGCCGGGGGCCGGGGCCGGGGCCGGGTGCTGGGAGGCCGCCCGGCCGCCCGGCCGGCAAGGGGCGGCGGCCGGCCGACCCGGCGGTATCGGGGGCAAATCGCTACATTAGGGGCATTTGGCAGCAGCAGCGCCAGGCACCGTGCGCCCACGCAGAGAAGGCCGACCGCCTTCGGAAAGGGTCCCCATGCACCCCGCCCTCAGCCCCGCCGTCCTCGCCGAACTGCGCCGGCCCCGGCCCTACCCGGCGGTGTCCGTCCTGATGCCCACCCACCGCCGCGAACCCGACAACACCCAGGACCCGGTACGGCTGCGCAACCTGCTGGCCGAGGCGAAGGAACGCCTCCAGGCCGACCCCGAGGTCTCCCGGGCCGACCGGATCGACGTGGTCGGGCAGCTCGACAAGGCCCTCGCCGAGGTCGACCTGGTGCACGCCGAGGACGGCCTGGCGATCCTCGCCGCGCCCGGCGAGCACCAGGTGTGGACCTTCGCCCGCACGGCCCCCGCCCGGGTGGTGCTGTCCGACACCTTCCTCACCCGCAACCTGGTCTCCGCCCAGGCCGCCGAGCGCCCCTACTGGGTGCTGGCCGTCGCCGCCGACCGGGCCGTGCTGTGGAGCGGCACCCCGGAGCGGGTCACCGAGGACCGCGCCCACGGCTTCCCGCTGACCCGCGCCTTCTTCGACAACCCCGACCCGGAGCGCCGCGAGCGCATCGGCGACACCCCCAGCACCTTCCGCGACGAGGAGACCAAGACCTTCCTGCGCCAGGCCGACACCGCGCTCGGCAAGGTCCTGGCCGCCGACCCCCGCCCGCTGTACGTGGTCGGGGAGGCGCCCGCCCTGGCCCTGCTGGACGCCGCGGGCCCGATCGCCAAGGAGGCCACCGCCCAGATCCCGCACGGCGGCCTCGCCCAGGCCGACGTCGAGACCGTCCGCAAGGTGGTCGGGCCCGCCGTGCGGGCCCACGCCGAGCAGGAGACCGCCGACGCCCTCGCCCGGCTGGACAAGGCCCGCGGCCGCTCCGGGTTCGCCGCCGGCCTCGACGAGGTCTGGCAGGCGGTGGGGGAGGGGCGCGTCGCGCTCCTGGTGGTCGAGGAGAACCACCGCGCCACCGTCCGCGACGCCGGCGAGCACCTCGTCCCCGCCGAGGCCGGCGAGGCCGGCGCCCGCGAGGACATCGTCGACGAGGTCGTCGAGCGCGCCCTCGACACCGGGGCCCGGGTCGCCTTCGTCCCCGACGGCACCCTCGCCGACGCCCGCGGCATCGCCGCCGACCTGCGCTACTGAGCGCACCGACCCCTCACCGTCGCGCCCGGGCCGCGCCTCAGCGCCCGTCCCGCGCCGCGCCGCCCGGGCGCGACGGCCGTCAACTCCCCGGCCCCGCACGGCAGTACGGTCCGCAGACGCCGCGTCAGGTGCTCCACCGGCCGGTCCCAGCACGCCCCCGCGGCGGGGATGACGCACCCTCATGACCCGCCCGGCGTCAGCAGTGCGAGGCTTCGGCCATGGACGTCGACCCACCACCGCGCCGCCGCCGGACCGCGGCGGCCCCCGCCGCGCTCGCCGCCGCCCTCACCGCCGCGCTCCTCGCGGGCTGCTCCTCCGGCGGCGAGGGCGCGGTCTTCGTCACCGAGAAGGGCACCAGCATCGGCCGGGCCGCCGCCGACGGGCGCCGGGACGCCCCCGAGGTGACCGGGCAGACCCTGGAGGGCGGCCCGGCGGCCCTCGCCGACCACCGGGGCAAGGTCGTCGTCGTCAACATCTGGGGCTCCTGGTGCGGCCCCTGCCGCACGGAGGCGCCCGCCCTGGAACGCCTGCGGCAGCACTACCAGGGCCAGGACGTCGAGTTCCTCGGCATCAACACCCGCGACCAGGACATCGCCAACGCCCGGCGCTTCCAGCAGGAACAGGGCCTGACCTACCCCAGCCTGTTCGACCCGGCCGGCACCCAGCTGCTCAGGTTCCCCGCGGGCACCCTCGACGCGGGCTCCCTCCCGACCACCCTGGTGGTCGACCGCCGCGGCCGTCTCGCGGCGCGCGCCCTCGGCGGCCAGAGCTACGATGCCCTGGAGTCCATGGTCGAGCCCGTGCTCGCCGAGAAGTCCGGCTGAGCGCGGCCGAGTGCGGCCGGGTCCGGCCGAGCGCGGTGGCGCCCCGCCGGGGCGTAAATCGTTTGGGCGGGCGGGTCGTCGGCTGCTACCGTCTGCCCAGCCGTGCGACCGATGCGAGGAGGTGAGACCCATGAAGGCAGGAACCGAGTGGGTGCTCCCCCTCGTCGTCACGGTGGGCGATTGACGTTGGCGTCGCCCGGGAGCGCCTCAGGCAAGGCACTTCCGAAAGGCAGCACCATGAGTGCGCCGCATCCTGCCCCGAGCGCTCCCCTCCCCAGCGCCGCTGTCCCCAGCGCCGCTGTCCCGAGCGTCCCCGCCGCCGCGCCCCCGGAGGGCGCCGCCCGGCGCGCGGGCAGCACCCTGGAACCGGTCCGGCGCTGACCCGCGCACCGGCCGCCCCGGCATCGAACGAACGACCCCGACACCGAACGAACGAACGAAGAATGAGGTGAACACCATGACCAAGACAACGAACGGCATCGAAGTCGAAGGCACCGTCATCGAGTGCCTGCGCAACGCCAACTTCAAGGTGGAACTGCAGAACGGGCACGTCGTCCTGGCCCACATCAGCGGGAAGGTCCGCAAGAACCACATCAAGATCCTCCCGCACGACCGGGTGCTCGTGGAGCTCAGCCCCTACGACCTCACCCGCGGCCGGATCCGCTACCGCTACCGCAACTAGCGGCCGGCTGGGGGAGAACCGGTGGCCCGGCACGCTCCCCCGTGGCGTGCCGGGCCACCGGTGGTTCTGCCGCGCGGGGCTGACGGGCCCGGCGCGTCGCGGTGTTCCTCGTGGAGGATGCCAGTGCGCGCGGCGCCCGTGTTGTCCCTGCGTCTCCACTTCCTTGGCAATGCGTCTACGCGTCGCCGTCCCGCGCCCGCTCGGCCGCGGCCCGGTGGCGGTGCTCACGGGGCGAGAGCCCGTACGCGGCCCGGAAGGCGCGGCTGAAGTCGTCGGCCCGGGGGAAGCCCCAGCGGGCGGCGACGGCCTGGACCGCCAGGGTGCGCAGCGCCGGGTCGGCCAGGTCGCGCCGGGCCCGTTCCAGCCGCTGCCCGCGGATCCAGGCCGCCAGCGTCCGGCCGTCCCCGGACTCCCCGGACTGCCGGGTGAAGACCCGGTGCAGGTGGCTGACGGAGACGTGGTGGGCGGCGGCGATCACCGCCGGCGACAGCTCGGGGTCCTGGAGGTTGCGCCGCACGAAGGCGCGCACCGCCTCCACCAGGGCGCGCTGGCGGGTGTCCTCCGGCACGGCCGCCTCGGCCTCCAGCTCCCCGGCGACCCAGGCGGCGACCAGGTCGACCGCGATGGTGCCCAGCCGGGCCGCCCCGGCCGGGTCCAGCGCCGCCGCCTGCCGGTCCAGCCCGACCAGGAAGTCCGACAGCAGCGCGCAGGTGCCCTCGCGCACCGAGAACCCCCGCCCCAGCAGGTCGCGCAGCCGGTGCGGCGGCAGCGGCAGCAGCGCGGCCGGGAAGTCGATCCCCACGGCCTCGGTCCGCTGCTCCCGGCGGCCGCCGCCCCGGGCCCCGAGGGCCCGCACCTCGTAGGGGTGGGAGCTGTCCACCAGGTACAGGTCGCCCCGGCCGAAGGTGCGGGTGCGCTCCTTGGCGCCGCGGGTCAGTGACAGCCCGCCGTCGAGCGGCATCGTCAGGTGGTACACCCCGGGGTCCGTGCGCCGCACCATGGCGGCGGAGCGCCGGAAGCGCGTCGGCGGGAACGAGGACCGCAGCAGGGTCACCGGCCCCAGCTCCAGGCGCCGCATCTCCGCCCGGAAGTCGTCTGCGTGCTCGCTGGTCATCTCGCTGGCCCGGGTGCGCCCGATCAGCTCCCGCCAGCAGTCGAACCGCTCCCGCGCGGGCACGCCCTCGCCCCGGAACACGCTCCCCGTCACCGCGGCCACCTCGCCGCCCCCTTCCCGCTCCGCTTCCCGGCCCGGCCGCTGCCGGACCGTCGACCGTAACCGATCCCGGCCCGGCCGCCGGCCCGGACCCCCGTGCCTGCCCCCGTGCCCAGCCCCGTACCCGCGCCCGGTCCGCGTCCGGGGCCGCGCCCGGTCAGGGGGCCAGCAGTGCGCAGACGAAGTCCTCCTCGACCGCCCGCAGGTGCGCCAGCAGGTCCGGGGTGCCGCTCTGGTTGACCTGCGTGGTGACGGAGACGGTCAGGCTGCGCCGCCCGTCGGCGGTGCCCGCGCCGAGCTGGGTGTAGCCGGGGGTGTTGCCGGTGTGGCCGTACACCGTGCCGCAGCGGGTGGTGTACTCGAAGATCGCCAGTCCGGCGTGGTTGGTGCCGGGGCCGGCGGGTTCGGAGGCGCCGTCGACGAAGGTCCGCTGCTGTGCGCGGGTGGCGTCGCCGATCAGCGGGCCGCCCGCCCAGGCGGCGGCGAAGGCGTTGAAGTCGGCGGGGGTGGAGACCAGGCCGCCCGAGGCCCAGGAGCCGGAGGCGCCGTACTCGGTGCTGACGTCCTGCGGCGGGGCGGGCGGTTCGACGTCGTAGCCGTGCAGGTAGGGCCTCGGCAGCCGGTAGCCGGAGGGCAGGCTGGTGCGGGTGAGTCCGAGCGGGCGGTAGACCTCGGAGGCGAGCAGGTCCTCGTAGCGCTGCCCGGTGGCGGCCTCGGCCATCAGGGCGACGGCGATGTTGTCGGAGTTGGAGTACTGGTAGCGGGTGCCGGGGGTGAACTCCAGGGGCTCGTCGGCGACGAAGTCCAGCAGGCGGCGGGAGTCGAAGACGTGGTGGGGGTCGGCGCTCAGCAGGTCGCCGAAGGCCGGGGCCCTGCTGTAGTCGGGCAGCCCGCTGGTGTGGTTGAGCAGCTGGCGCAGCGTCACCGCGCCCCAGTCGGCGGGCAGCGCGGGCAGCCGGGCGGCGAGGGTGTCGTCGAGGCCGAGCAGTCCGCAGTCCACCAGCCGCAGGGCGACGGCGCCGCTGAACGCCTTGGCGGCGCTGGCCAGGCGCATGTGGTCCTCGGCGAGGGGCGGGCGGCCGGTGCCGAGTTCGGCGGTGCCGGCCCGGATCACCCGCACCCGGTCGTCCTCGCGCAGGACGGCGATGGCGCCGGGCGGGCCGTCCGGGCGGTCCACCAGCTCCTGCAGCCGGGCCCGCAGCGCCCGGTCGCCGTCCTGGCGGCCGTCCTGGCGGCCCTCGGGCCCGCCACCCGCGGCGGCGCCGGCGGCGGGGGCCAGTGCGAGCGAGGCGGCCAGCGACGCGGTCAGCAGGGCGGTGACGGCGGGCCGTGGACGGCGGCGGGGGCGCGGTGACATGACGGATCCTCCGGAGGGCGGTGCGGGTGCCGGCGGCCGGGTGGCCGGGTGGTTCGGGGGCAAGGGATCACCGCCCGCGGACCCGGGGAAACGGCCGGACGCCCGCCGTGACCCGCCTGGTCGATCACCGCGCCGGGCCGTCGGACCCGGACCCGGATCCTGGTCCGACGGCCCGGGGCCCGGAACCCCGGGCCCGGGGTGTCAGCCCTGGAACGGCCCCTCGTCCACGAAGGTGCGCAGCAGCCGGGCGAAGGCCCGGGCGTCGTCCGCCGGCCAGGAGGCGAGGGAGTCCTCGATGCGGGCCGCCAGGCGTTGCCGGGTGGCCCGTACCGCGTCCCGTCCGCGGTCGGTGAGGACGAGCAGGGTCGCGCGCCGGTCACCGGGGTCGGCCTCGCGGCGCAGCAGCCCGGCCTCCTCCAGCCGGTCGGCGCGGCGGGTCACGGTGGTGCGGTCCAGCCCGATCTCGCGGCCCAGGTCGGCGGCGCTGCACGGGCCGGTGCGGGCCAGGCCGCTGAGCACCGGGTAGGTGAGCTCGTCGACGGCTTCCCCCAGGCCGTCGGTCAGCTGGGCGTGCAGGCCGGTGCGGGTGCTGCGCCGCAGCAGCAGTCCCAGGGCCTCGGCGATCTCGTGTCCGGTCGGATTCGTCACCCCCTCAGATTAGCGTGCGCTGCGCACGCTTTTCCTGTACTGTCAGATGCGTGCCTGAGGCACGCACTTTCTCGTGACAAGTCATCGGAGGACCCCGTGCAGCACACCGACATCACCACCGCCCTCGCCGACCTGCTCCTCACCCCGGGCCTGGACCTCCACGAGGCCGTCGACCGGCACTTCGCCCCCGACTACCGCCAGCGCACCGACGGCCGCTGGGACGACCGCGGCGAGTTCCTGGCCCACATCGCCCACCTGCGCACGGTCGTGGCCGACGGCTCCGTCGAGGTCCACGAGGAGCTGGTCGACGGCCACCGCTACGCCGACCGCCACACCATGACCATCACCAAGACCGACGGCTCCACCGTCCGCATGGAGGTCTACCTCTTCGCCGAGTTCGCCCCCGACGGCCGCTTCCGCCGGATCGAGGAGACCACCCTCCTGCTGGAGGGCGCCGACCACGACCGCGACCTCGGCAGCGCCCGCTGACCGAGCGCCCGCCGGACGCCGCGCCCGCTGACCACCGCGCCCGCCGGACGCCGCGCCCGCCCTACGGTTGTTCGCCCGCGCCCTCGGTGTCGATGTGCGGCAGCACCCGGTCCAGGAAGCGCGGCGTCCACCAGGCGGCCGGCCCCAGCAGCGTCATCACCGCCGGCACCAGCAGCAGCCGCACCACCGTGGCGTCCACCAGCACGCTGACCGCCAGGCCCAGCCCCATCATCTTGATCACCACGTTGTCGCTGACGATGAACGCGGCGAACACGCTCACCATGATCAGCGCGGCGCAGGTGATCACCCGCGCGGTGATCTCCAGCGCGTGCGCCACGGAGTCCTGGGGGGGCCCCGGGGGCGGCCCCGGCACCGGGGGCCCCCGCGGCGCGGAGAAAAGGTAGTGCATAGAGAGGCCCCAAACCGTACGGGC